>PXYQ01000184.1 GCA_003023645.1 Candidatus Arcticimaribacter sp.
CGGCTCATGATAAACATCGTGTGGGCTGCCTATTTGCTCGAACTTGCCGTTGTTCATGACAGCGATGTTGTCACTCATCACAAGGGCCTCTGACTGATCATGGGTGATGTAAACAAAGGTTGTGTTAAAAGCAGCCTGCAGCGCCTTCAGCTCGACTTTCATGTGCTCGCGCAGTTTCAGGTCTAGCGCGCCCAGCGGCTCATCCAATAACAAGACATCCGGCTCCAAAACCATACAGCGTGCAATAGCAACACGTTGCTTTTGGCCACCCGATATCTGGTCAATCCGCCGTTGGGAGACACCGGGTAGGCCCACACGCTCAAGCACCTTTTGCACACGCCTGTTTATCTCTGACTTGGGAATTCCGCGTTGCCGCAATCCAAAGCCGACGTTGTCACCGATGTTCATTGTTGGAAACAAAGCCAGATGTTGGAACACCATCGATACAGGCCGCTTGTTTGGCGACACGCCTATCATTGATTTGCCCTTGATCAGCAGATCACCACTGGTCGGTGACTGGAAACCCGCAATCATGCGCAACAAGGTCGTCTTGCCACAACCGGACGGTCCAAGAATGGAAAAGAATGATCCTTGCGGAACCTCAAAGCTGACGCGATCTACCGCGCGAAACTTATCAAAGTCTTTCGTCAGATCGCTACAGACGAGATCAGGATGGGGAACGGACAAATTGGGGCCTCGCAAGGTAAAAAAAGGGCACCCTTTGGTGCCCTTTGTAGTGGCTTTTTATTGGCTTACTTCGCTGCATTGATCCGGTCGAGTGTAGCACCTTCCAGTGCTTCCAACCCGGCAGGCACAGGAGGATACCATTTAATGTTGTCAATCGCGGCCTGATCAAAGCTGCTCTGATAGCGTGCTTTAAGATCTGCGTTTACTCCTGCATCGCCATCCACAGCTGCTGTAAAGTTACCTGCAGAATTGGTGATCATCGCTGCAATTTCTGGCTCCATCACGAAGTTTATCCAGTCATAGGCGGCATCGTCGGCCCGGCTACGTGCAGGAAGAACAAAGGTGTCTATCCAGCCCAAAGCACCAGCCTCGGGTGCAACAAAATTGATATCGGAGTCATCGGCATTCAGCTGCCAGCCGCCAGTATCCCATGCCATTGAGGCCACAACTTCACCCGAACGCAGCAGATTCTTAATCTCGTCGCCACCGTCCCAGTAGGTTTTTACGTTCACCTTGCATGCCGTCAGCATGGCTTCGACTTCATCCAAAATATCTTGATAGGCGTCGGTATCACCATAAGCTGCAAAAGGATCAAGCCCCATGGAATAAGCAAACCCGATCAGCGTTGGGCGCTTTAGGCGGTATGACACCTGACCGGCAACTGATGCATCGCACAGGTCCGTATAATCCGTCACGTTACCCGCTTTCGCAGTGTTCACAACAAGACCACTGGTGCCCCAAACATGCGGCACGCCAAAAACCTCGCCTTTGTAAGTGGTGTTACCTGCAGTTGCCGAAAGCATCGAGGGAATAAACCGATCGGCATCGACCCGCGACATATCGATTGGTTTATAGATACCGAATTCTTCTTGCGCACTGGCAATCCGGTCCTGGCTTGGTTGGGCCAGATCAAAGCCGCCACCATTGGTGGCACGCAGCTTTGCTATCATTTCCTCGTTGTTGGATGTCGTAACTTCGACAGTGTGCCCCGTTTCGGCCTCAAAAAGGTCAATCACCTCTTGTGGCGCGTAACCACCCCACGTCAAAAGCCGCAGCGTTTCCGCCTGCGTTGCATGTGCTGTCAAAGCCGCAACAACGGCAATGGATGAAATCAAAGATAGCTTCATTAATGTTCTCCTTTTTGGATAGTCAACTTGATGATGTTCTCAATTTTTTGTAACGATAGCAAGTCGAAGGGTGCGCCGTTTGTCTAAATTCATCAGAGGCGCAAAGGACCGTGTCAGTCACATCCCTACAAGCAGGCTAATAAGAGTTCGCGGGTGTTTTCTTTGGTCATCTCTACCGGATTTCCGCCTGTGCTGGGGTCGCTCAACGCGCCTGCCACTATCCGGTCAATATCTGGGTCACTGACACCCAATACCGTCAGCGTTTTAGGGATACCCAGTGATGCGTTCAGTTCGTCAACATGGCTGCAAAACCCGTCAAAACCACCAGCGATTCCCAGATAGTTGGCGGCCTGTGCTATGATGGCTTCAATTGCAGGTTTGTTGAACTGCAACACTGCAGGCATGCAGACCGCATTCGTTGTGCCGTGGTGCGTGTGATACATCGCGCCAATCGGGTGCGATAGCGCATGGATGGCCCCAAGCCCTTTTTGAAATGCTGTGGCACCCATTGCCGCAGCCGACATCATATGCGCCCGCGCCTCTAAATCGGTCCCGTCGGCATAAGCGCGCGGCAGATAGTCCTTCACAAGACGCATGCCTTCCAGCGCAATACCTTGCGACATCGGATGGTAATGTGGTGAGCAAAACGCTTCGACGCAATGGGCGAAGGCATCAAGGCCGGTTCCCGCCGTGATATGCTTTGGCATACCAACCGTTAGCTCCGGATCGCAAATCACGATCGCTGGCAGAAATTTGGGGTGGAAAATGATTTTCTTTTCCTGCGTCTCCGAATTGGTAATGACAGATGCGCGCCCAACCTCGGAACCTGTCCCAGCAGTGGTTGGGACAGCTACAATCGGGGCGATGGCATCCGCGTCTGCGCGTGTCCACCAATCACCTACATCTTCAAAATCCCACAAAGGGCGCGACTGCCCCGCAAGAAAAGCGACCAGTTTCCCCAGATCAAGACCAGACCCACCGCCAAATGCCACAACACCGTCGTGCCCACCGTCGTTATAGACCTGAACGCCAGCAGCCGCGTTCTTTTCGTTGGGGTTCGGATCTACATCGGCAAAGATCGCGCGACCGAGGCCCGCAGCCTCCAGCAGGTCCAGGGTCTTGCGCGTAATATCCATATCCGCCAAACCGCGATCAGTAATAAGGAGTGGTTTTTTGATGCCTGCTATAGCACAGGCATCCGCAATTTCAGAAATGCGTCCTGCTCCAAAACGGATAGCGGTGGGATAAGACCAATTAGCAGTGATAGACATGTGGTTAAACCTTTTTCAGGTGGTAGGATTTGGGGCGTGTCAGGTTATGATAGCCGATGGCAGACAATCCCCCGCCACGCCCAGTGTCTTTGCAGCCCGTCCAGCACAGGCCGGGGTCAAGATAATCAGCTCGGTTCATGAATACGGTGCCTGTTTCAATCTGATCGGCTATGGCTTCAGCGCGCGCAGTGTTCTGCGTCCATAGCGATGCAGTAAGGCCAAACTCACTGTCATTCATGAGCTGAATTGCTTCGGCGTCGTCTTTGACGGACATGATCCCGACCACCGGGCCGAAACTTTCTTCGCGCATGACCCGCATATCATGGGTAACGTTTGTGAGAATTTGCGGCATTAGATAGGCACCACTATCTTCAGGAAAATCCACCGGATTGATATGCGCAACTGCACCCGCGGCGATAGCATCAGTAATTTGATGGCGTACTTCGTCTGCGAAACGGACATGCGCCATAGGCCCGATCGTGGTCTCTTGGTCCAATGGATTGCCCAGCTTGTAACCGTTAACAATTTCAACCGCTTTCTCAACAAACTGATCGAACAGGCTTTCATGTACGTAAATCCGTTCAATCCCACAACAACATTGGCCGGAGTTGAACATCGCGCCATCAATCAGCGTTTCTACGGCAGCGTCCAGATTAGCGTCTTCCATGACATAGCCGGGATCTTTACCGCCAAGCTCAAGCCCTATGCCAGTGAACGTACCGCTGGCTGCCGCCTCCATCGCCCGGCCGCCAGCAACGGAGCCTGTGAAATTCACAAATCCAAAGGCGCGGTCTTCGATCAGACCGGACGTAGTGGTGTGATCCAGGAAGACGTTTTGAAACACATCCGCGGGAATTCCTACGGAATGAAACGCCGCCGCCATCCGTTCGCCGACTAACGGCGTCTGGGAGGCGTGCTTCAACATCACAGCATTGCCAGCGATCAACGCAGGGGCGACTGTGTTGATTGCCGTCATATACGGGTAGTTCCATGGAGCCACTACCAGAACCAAACCATGCGGGACACGTTTAATCAAACGGCGAAACGCGTCGCTGTCCTCAACCTCAATCGGGCTAAGCGCGTCTTGCGCAATGTCAGCCATATAGCTGGCGCGTTCGTTAAAGCCGCCAAACTCCCCACCATAGCGAACAGGACGCCCCATCTGCCACGCAAGCTCTGGCACGATGTCGTCGTTCATCGCGCCTACAGCGGCAACACCCGCTTGCACCAGCTCTATACGATCCGACAACGGAAGCGCAGCCCAGTCGGACTGCGCGTTTTTTGCGCGGATAACTGCCGCATGAGCCTCAGCCGGTGAAAGTATTTCGCGCATTGCGTAAACCGACCCGTCGATGGGCGAGATACATTGGATAGTCATGCTTTTTCAAATCCTCTAGCGATTTCATAGTCGGTGACTACGCGGTTGAATTCTTCAATTTCCCATTCCGCAGCGCGGGCATAGTGCCTGACAACATCTTCGCCGAATGCTGCCTTGAGCATGTCAGACGCCATCAATGCCTCACGCGCATCGCCTAAGGTGCGTGGGATGTGCAGCTTGTCATCATCCGCATAGGCGTCACCCGTAAATGGCGCAGGGAGCGTGAGTTTTTCTTCGATTCCTTTAAGTCCAGCAGCCAACATCGCAGCTTGTGCCAGATAGGGGTTCATATCCGCCCCCGGCACGCGACATTCAATACGCACGCCTTTAGTATCGGCACCGCACAGACGGAAAGCTGCCGTACGGTTGTCAATGGACCATACCAGCTGCGTCGGGGCAAAAGTACCTTTTGCAAACCGTTTATAGCTGTTGATGTAGGGTGCCATGAAATAGGTGTAGTCAGCAGCATATTTCATCATGCCAGCGACGTAGCTTTCCATCAGTTTTGACATTGCATGTGGCCGATCTGGGTCAAAGAACGCGTTCTTGCCATCTTTCCATAACGACTGATGCACATGACTTGCACTGCCAACGCGATCCTTGTGCCATTTTGGGAGGAAACTAGCGGCAACACCGTTTTGATAGGCAATTTCTTTGATCGCGTGTTTCGCAATAGTGTGGTGGTCTGCGGTGGCCAAAGCGTCCGCGTATTTGATGTTAAGCTCTTCTTGGCCAGCCTCGGCCTCACCCTTAGAGCCTTCGATTGGCAGGCCCATCGAGCGCAAATGATTGCGGATTGGACGCATCACATATTCTTCCTTGGAAGTTTGCAGGATGTGATAATCTTCATTGTAATTAGAGATCGGTTTGAGCGCAAAACCGCTCTTCGTTATCTCATCGGAGGTGCCTTGGAATAAGAAAAACTCCAGCTCAGTCGCCATTACAGCATCAAAACCTAATGCTGCAGCGCGCAAAATTTGGGCTTTCAGCATTTCACGCGGAGAATGAGCCACTGGCGCATGGGTAGTGTGGTCTTCTACGGTGCATAGGCACATAGCAGTGGCTTCAAGCCACGGCATAGGGCGCAACGTGGTAAGATCAGGCTTCATGACATAATCACCATAGCCACTTTCCCAACTGGTCGAGGCATAGCCACTCGGTGTTGCCATCTCTAGGTCAGTAGCGAGAAGATAGTTACAGCAATGGGTTTCTCCCTCGGCGATCTCAAGAAACCCCTCGGCATGGAACCGCTTACCCATCAAACGACCCTGCATATCAGGAAAGCAGGCCAGAACGGTGTCGATCGTGCCATCTTTGACGGCCGCTTCGAGTGCCTCAAACGTGAGATTGCCTGCCATGAGTTGTATCCTTATGTGCGTTCGGACCATCCCACAGACATTGCGGGATGGTAGATTGTTTTCTGTGGTGTATTACTCGAAATTGTAAGGGGCACCGGCCTGGTTGATGACGGCGTTGTACTCTTTGAAGATGTTCACAACTTTCTGGTGCACTTCGCCTTCTTGCGCCACTTCTTCCCAGAATACCTTGGCGGCGTTTTCAACTTCGGCCCACTCGTTCGCAGGAACCGAGCGCAATTGCAGCTTATCGCCATTGGCGCGCAGGGCTGCTTCGCCACCCCAATACCACTGGTTGCGGTAAGTATGTCCAGCCTCAGTTGCGGCCATCACGATGGCTTTAAGGTGCTCTGGCAGATCAGCCCAGCGCTTTTCGTTCACGAACCATGACCCGATCCATGCGCCCGAGATATTATTGGTCAGAAAATAATCGGTCACATCGGCCCAACCAACAGTGTAGTCTTCGGTAATGCCGGACCATGCCATGCCGTCCAACTCGCCTGTTTGCACGGCAACTTCGGCGTCCTCGTAAGGGATGTTCACCGGAACAACGCCGAATTGCGTCAGGAACCGCCCCGCTGTTGGGAAGGTGTAAAGGCGCAGGCCATCAAGATCAGCCACGCTTGTGATCTCTTTGGTGGTGTTGAAGTTACACGGATCTTGGCCCGCCGCCGACAACCATTTGACGCCGACTTTGGCGTATTCTTCTTCCCAGATTTCCTTCAGTCCGTATTGGTTGAACAACACAGGAACATCAAGGATGTGTTTGGTCGCAAAAGGGAAATACCCACCAAATTGTTGCAATGGCGTGGGTGAGGCCATCGAAT
>PXYQ01000013.1 GCA_003023645.1 Candidatus Arcticimaribacter sp.
TTTCTGGAATTCCATTTTCTTTATAAAAATTGGTTAAAAGTTTTTCTAGAGTCATATAAATGGTTTAAATGTTATCCATGACATAGAACAGATTTGGAGCTGATTCAAATCAAATATACTAAAAATCAATCAACTATAAAAAATAAAAAAGGGGATATGCTCATTGTGCTTTCCAACAAAAGGATTCGGTGTATCTTTGAAATCAAATACTAAACTCATGGAGTGTAAGCTCATCTGTTCCGACATCGACGGAACTCTCTTGGACGTTAATCGTCGCCTCTCAACAGAAACTAAAACAGCTGTAAAGCGCATCAGTCCAGACATTCCTTTTCTTCTCATTTCTTCGCGCATGCCCAAATCCATGCGGTTACTCCAAGCAGAATTGCGAACAACAGACTTACCCTTAATAGCCTATAACGGAGCGTTAATAATTGGTTCTGAAGGTCAGGTGTTGCAAAGTACAGTTATGCCTTTTTCGACTGTGCATGAGATCTGTACACAACAACCCAATTCGAATATCCATTTCAGTTTGTATAATCAAGAAGAATGGGTGGTTCCTGCATTGGATTTTTGGGCCAAACGCGAGCAAAACAATACACGAGTAGCGCCAGAGGTTCGTCCCTTGGAGCAAACCCTAGCTTTGTGGAAAGAAAAAGATCAAGGCGCACACAAGATCATGGCCATGGGAGAAGCTGCTGGGTTGGATCAACTGGAACACTATATTACCAAACACTTTTCGGGTCAGATACATGCGTATCGTTCTAAAGACACCTATTTGGAGATTTCAAGTAAGGAATTAGACAAGGCATCGGCACTCGATTATTTATTGTCTGTAGTGTATCCTGAGTTGGATATGGAGGACGTAATGGCTTTTGGAGATAATTATAACGACCAAACCCTCTTGGAACAGGTAGGGCGAGGCGTTGCAGTTGCCAATGCGAAACCCGAAATCTTAGCAGCTACGCCTTTTCATACCGTATCCAATCATGATCATGGAGTAGCAGCAGCGATCGATCAATATTGTTAAGTTACTTTTTTCTTTTGGGTGACTAAATAAACTCCAGTAAAAACTAAGGCAGTTGCCATTCCTTTGATGACATCCATCTGATCATTTCCAGTATAGGTAGCAAAAAGAATTCCCATAAATGGTTGTAAGTAAACAAAGGCACCCACTGTTGTTGGCGAAAGCGTTCGCAATGCGTATACATTGAATAGATAAGCAAAAAAAGTTGTTCCCACTACCACAAATGCCATGCGCCAAATAGCTTCAAAGGGGAGACTAGTCCATTCTACCGCTGTGAATTCGGAAAAGGTTAAGGGGAGGTTGAGGATCACACCACCAAGGAACATCCATTTCATTAGGGTGATGGTAGTGTATTTCTGTGTCATTGGCTTGATGAGCACCAAATAGGTTCCGTAGCACATTGCATTTACAAACATCATGATATTCCCTAGGGGGATATTGGGCGCATTCAGCGTGTAATCACTTCCTTGTAGTATGAGTAATATTGCACCGCCAAACCCCATTAAAATCCCAAAACCTTTTTTTGTAGTGATTTTTTCTTTCAAGAATATAGCCGACAGAATCATTACCATAATGGGTGTAAGTGTAACAATAACTGAACTGTTGATTGGAGTTGAAAGACTAAGCCCTTTAATGAACATCAGCATGTTGATGCACATCCCAAAAAGAGTTGCAATCCCGATTCGAAAGAAATCTTTTCGATCGATTTTTTCGTTAGGAAAGGCAAAACTAATGATCCAGAACAAAACGGTAGCTCCCACTACACGAAGCATTACCAAACCAAATGCTCCAATATATTCGGGCATAATAACCTTGGCAATGGTATGGTTTAATCCGTAAATCGTAGTGGCTCCAAATGCGGCTAAAAGGGCTAAAATTCTTTTATTCATGGAGCGCTTTTTCTGCAGCTGCTATTGTTGCTGGAGCATTTCCAATGAAAAATTGATCTTGGTATATCAATACTGGACGCTTTAAAAAAGAATAATGTTCAAGTAAAAGGTCGCACATAGTTTCTTCTGAAAGCTCACTCGCTTTTAATCCGCGTTTCCGTAACAATTGGGCTCTACTGTTGAATAGAGCAGCATAGGAATTCGTTTGTGAAAATAAAGCCGCAAGCTGGTCTTTAGAGATCGGATTTTCTTTGATGTTGATCAGAGTAACGGAATCTGGAAGATTTAATGTTTTTAGGATCCGTCTACACGTATCACAGCTTTTTAAATAGTAAAAAATATCCATGCTTAAAGTTCTATGAGCAAAGAAAATCAATTTTTGTTAAAAGCATTAATATTATGGAGAAATCCTTTGAATCCCCTACCTTTGAACTGCTGATTATCCTTTTTATTTATGAAAAAGAAATTACGTTTTAACACCAAAACCATTCATGGGGGACAAGCACCCGATCCCGCTTATGGTGCAGTAATGCCACCCATATATCAGACTACTACCTATGCTCAAACCACCCCAGGTGGTCACAAAGGTTTTGAATATAGCAGAACCCATAATCCAACCCGACAAGCTTTAGAAAAAGCGTTGGCTAGTATTGAAAACGGGAAACACGGTTTGGCTTTTGGTTCTGGATTGGCAGCGATTGATGCTGTTTTGAAATTATTAAAACCAGGTGATGAGGTAATTTCTACCAACGATTTGTACGGTGGATCTTATCGTTTGTTTACCAAGATATTTGAAGGGTTTGGAATTAAATTTCACTTTGTAGGGATGGATAATGTGCAGGCAGTTGAAGACACCATCAATGCGAATACACGCTTAGTTTGGGTTGAGACACCTACCAACCCAATGATGAATGTTATCGATATCAAGGCAGTTGCAAAAATCACACAAAAGCATAAAATTATTTTAGCAGTCGACAATACTTTTGCTTCTCCTTACCTCCAACAACCTTTGGATTTTGGCGCAGATATTGTAATGCATTCTGCTACCAAATATATTGGTGGTCATAGTGATGTTGTTCTGGGCGCTCTCATTGTAAACGACGATGATCTTGCCAAGCGTTTATCCTTCATTCAAAATGCAAGTGGAGCAATCTGCGGCCCAATGGATAGTTTTTTAACCCTTCGTGGGATTAAAACCCTTCATGTTCGGATGCAGCGTCATTCCGAAAATGGGAGAGCAGTAGCAGAATATTTAAATAATCATCCCAAAATTCAGAACGTGTATTGGCCTGGTTTTGAAAACCATCCCAATCATAAGGTTGCTAAAGCACAGATGAAAGATTTCGGCGGAATGCTTTCGTTTGTTCCCAAAGGAGCAGACTTTGATGCTGCCATAAAAATTATTGAAAATTTAAAAGTTTTTACTCTTGCTGAATCTTTGGGAGGTGTAGAGAGTTTGGCGGGTCATCCGGCAAGCATGACACATGCTTCAATTCCGAAGGTAGAACGCGAGAAAGGTGGTGTAGTAGATTCATTAATCCGACTCAGTGTTGGCATTGAAGATGCTCAAGATTTAATTGATGATTTAGAACAGGCGATTGGATAATCTCTTTTCTGTACCTTTATATACTAACAAGTGTTTATGAAACTTCCTCAGGGAAAAAAAATATACTTTGCCTCGGACAACCATTTGGGTGCTCCCACTGCAGAAAAGAGCGCTCCAAGAGAACGTATTTTTGTTGCTTGGCTGAACCATATTCAGAAGGATGTGGAGGTTTTATTTTTATTAGGAGACCTCTTCGATTTTTGGTTTGAGTATAAAACGGTTGTTCCTAAAGGCTTTGTTCGTGTGCTTGGTAAGTTGGCAGAACTAGCAGATCAAGGAGTGGAAATTCATTTTTTTGCAGGGAATCACGACCTTTGGGTTCGGGATTATTTTCAAAAAGAATTGGGGTTTATCGTACATCATCAAACCCAAGAATTTGTGATTAATGACAAAAAGTTTTTCATCGCGCATGGCGATGGATTAGGACCCAAAGACAAAGGGTATAAGCGTATGAAAAAAGTGTTTAAAGCTCCCTTTTTTCAATGGCTTTTCCGTTGGGTTCATCCTGATATTGGAATGCGCTTAGGACAATATTTGTCTGTGAAAAATAAAATGATCTCTGGAGACGAAGACGTTACCTTCTTGGGCGAAAAAGAGGAATGGTTGGTTCAGTATTGTCATAGAAAACTAGCTGAAGAGAAGCGCGACTTTTTTATCTTCGGACACCGACACTTACCACTAGACCTTTCGATTGGACCTGAAGCACGTTATGTAAATCTTGGGGATTGGATTACCCATTTCACCTTTGCAGAGTTTGATGGAACACAATTAGAATTAAAAAAATGGGACTCCTAAAATAATGATAGAAAAGAAAACACTTGATTTCGAAAAAACAGTTTTGATTGGAGTTATAACCGCAAGACAAGACGAAGATCAAGCCTTAGAATATTTAGCAGAATTAGCTTTTTTGGCACATACGGCTGGAGGAGAAGTCATAAAACAGTTCACTCAAAAAATGACACTTCCCAATCCTAAAACTTTTATTGGAAGTGGGAAACTCAACGAAATCCAACTTTTTGTTTCTGAAAACGATGTTACGACTGTAGTTTTTGATGATGAATTATCACCAGCACAACAACGGAATATCGAAGAAGTTATGAAGTGCAAAATACTAGATCGTACTGGCTTAATCTTAGATATTTTTGCTCAGCGTGCCCAAACGAGCTATGCTCGTAATCAGGTAGAATTAGCACAGTATCAATATTTATTACCCCGTCTAAAAGGACTTTGGACGCATTTAGAACGCCAAAAAGGGGGAATAGGAATGCGTGGACCCGGAGAAACTGAGATTGAAACCGATAGACGTATTGTTCGGGACAAGATTGCTTTACTCAAAAAGAAATTATTGATTATCGATAAACAAATGTCGACTCAAAGAGGAAATCGTGGCGCACTCGTTCGAGTTGCTTTAGTTGGATATACCAATGTAGGTAAATCGACCTTGATGAATGCGATCGCAAAAAGTGAGGTCTTTGCCGAAAATAAATTATTTGCCACCTTAGATACTACAGTTCGTAAAGTGGTGATTGGAAATCTCCCTTTTCTGTTGAGTGATACGGTTGGGTTTATCCGTAAACTCCCTACCCAATTGGTCGAGTCCTTTAAAAGCACATTGGATGAGGTTCAAGAGGCTGACTTGCTTCTTCATGTTGTAGATATCTCACATGCCAATTTTGAAGATCATATTGCCTCGGTAAATTTGATTCTTTCTGAAATTAAAAGTCAAGACAAGCCTACAATTATGGTTTTCAATAAAATTGACGCCTACGAACCACTAGTTATTGAGCCGGATGATTTGGTTACCGAAAGAACAAAACGACACAACACGCTAGCCGAGTGGGAACAAACTTGGATGGCACAGATGAACGGGAACGCCCTCTTTATTTCTGCAACCAAAAAAGAAAATATTGTGCATTTCAGGAAACAAGTCTACGCCGCAATTCGTGACATTCATGTAACCCGTTTTCCTTATAATAACTTTCTATATCCCGAAGGATTAGAAGAATAGAGTTTTTTTGTAACTTTACTGAAAAGAACCCCATTATGAAAAAAGTATTCCCCATTTTCTTATTATTCATGATTCTTAGTTGTGGATCAGATGACAACAATACTCCCGTAGTTATTCCTGAAACCTATCAGGATCGAGTTACAGCCGTATTAAAACAAAGTCCAGAAGCGAATCCTTTAGAAGATTCGTCCCTATTTTTTAGTAACCTTTCATACGGGTCTGCAGAACGAAATACTTATGATATTCTTTTGCCTGAAGATGGAAATCCAATTGGCGTAGTCGTCTTTTTTCACGGAGGGAGTTTTTTGTTTAACGATAAAAGCGATGCCTATGAGGCTCCTTACGAAAGTTTTATTAAAATTCTTCTAATCCGAAATGTAGCTGTTGTAAATGTCAATTACAGTTATTTGAATAGCCCCAACAGTGAAGGTGTGATAACATCTCTTTCGGATGGAACACTTCTGTTGAATCATATACGATCGATCGCTTCAAGTATTAATATTGATACGAATAAAATAATCCTTGGAGGTGCTTCTTCTGGCGCAGGAATAGCACTGTGGAACGGATTACAAGCGGAACATAACACCGGTGTTGTCGGAATTGTTGCAATAGAAACGCAGAGTACGTATAACCTCTACAAATGGGAATCCTTATTCACGGATTTAAGCATTGATACAATTGCTCAAAGTAGTACGGAATTTCAAATGCTCTTTTCTCTTTTCTATGGAGGTGTAGTTCCAACTCAAGAACAGTTAGATGCGGTTGATTTCATCAATTTCATTGATTCCACCGATCCAGATTTATACCTTTTTAACACAGCAGGGATTACATTCTTGAAAGCAGATGGTACAGTCGATTTAAACGTTTTATATCATAGCAGAGTTCATACAGATACTTTGCGTGGGAAAGCGATAGCAGAAGGATTAGAAAACAGCGGAGCCTATCAAGAAACTCCCGACGCTTTCGTCTTGCGAATATTGGGACAATAGATTATTCGTTCAATTTTTCCGCCAATAAAAGATATACCGGGAAGTGATCGGAATAACCGTTCAATTGATCTCCTTTAATCTGAACCCGGTACGGGTATCCTTTATATTTCCCTTCTGGATTACGAAGAAAAGAGGGGCTATAAACGTTTACTCCTACAATACTCAAGTTTGAATCTTTTTTCCAATCGGGGCTGGTCAATATTTGATCGAATAAAAACCACTGATCATTATAAGCCAAAGAACCAATTCCTTTTTTGAATAAAGGAGTCATTTGATTGTAGAACCTGAGTTTATGGTATTGGTGTTGTTTCGTAAGATAGTGTATGCTTTTGTTGGTGGGATTATCGTTATAGTCTCCCATAGAAACAACCCGTACTTCATCTTGTAACCGAAAAAGAGAATCGCTTATTTTTTGATGTAAACGGGCAGCTTTCATGCGACTTGGGGCACTCCTCTTGGCGCCACCTCGCCTCGACGGCCAATGGTTTATTATAAAATAAAGCTCTTCATTTCCCAAATATCCGCTAACGACCAGTTGATCGCGAGTAGTTCTTGGTGCTTGACTTTTTGAGTCTACCAAGTCGAGTTTATAGGCTTTGTGGTTGCTAGGAGTAAAATGATTTTTTTGATATAAAAAGGCTACATCAATTCCCCTAAAATCAGGACTTTCGTAGTGTATAATCTGATATTGATAGGGTTTTAACAAAGGATGTTTGATTAACAATTCCAATACGTTTCTGTTCTCTACTTCAACTAAACCAATAATAACGGGCGGCCTTTTGGTTTCTCTTCTCCCAACTTTGGAAAGTACTTGTGCGATTTGATTTATTTTTTGATCTAAAAGAATATCATTCCAATGAAGTCTGCCCTCTGGAGTGTAATCATCATCAAAGGTATCGGGGTTGTTTTGGGTGTCAAATAGGTTTTCAACATTGTAAAAAGCTACCGAATGCAGATAGGCTTTTTGATTGAAACAACATCCGTGTATCCAAAACAAAACACTAGTAAATAAATAAACTAAAATATACATTTATGTTTCTTTTTTCGTTTAATATAAATATTTTATTTATACTTTTATTCTACTCAACATGAATTTAAGTATCTATGAAACAGATTGTTTACTTAATATTTCTGTGTATATTCTCCAATGTAATCGCTCAAAGCGTTCATATTTCAGGACATGTTGGTGTGTCAGAAAATGATCCACTAATTGGGGTTGTCGTTTCTGTAGATTCTCTAAAAATTCAGACGACCACAGACACTTCGGGTTATTTCGGATTTTCTGTAGATAGAGAATTTGAATCGATTGAATTGACACTCCGTTTGGAAGGGTATAAAACCAAAATTGTCCCCATTGATTTGGACCATTCAAAAGCAAAAATAGATTTAGGTTTTTGGTTATTATTTCCAGAATTGGATGCTGTTGAACCTTTAGAAGTCTTTGATTTACAATCTGATGATTTCAATGACCTTGAAGATAATCGAAGCCAATTTTTAGGTGCATTGCAAGCGCGACGGTCGGTCTTTTTAGAAGCAGCAGCTTTTCAGTTTTCCAGTTCTTTTTTCTCTGCACGAGGTTTAGAAAGTCAGCAACAAGAAATCCGAGTCAATGGAATTCGAATGAATGCTTTTGACAACGGGAGAGCGGTTTGGTCGAGTTGGGGCGGTCTCAATGACATGACAAACAAGGCACAACAAACGGGTTTCGGTATTGCTCCAACTGGATCTGGTTTTGGAGGAGTTTTGGGCCATACGTCTTTCGACCTTCGGCCGTCTAATTTCCGAAAAGGGAATAAAATATCGCATGCTTTTTCTAATGCAAGCTACCGTTTTCGAACCATGGTTTCGCATCACTCCGGATTAAACTCCAAACAGTGGGCGTATTCTTTTTTAGTTTCTTCACGTTGGGGAAATCAAGGTTATGTTACTGGAACACCTTATCGTTCTTTTTCAGGGGCTCTGCTGATAGAAAAGAAATGGAATGAGAACTGGAGCAGTTGGTTTACTGCTATATATACACCAACTACTCGGGCCAGAAATGCCCCACTTACAGAAGAAGTTTTTAAGATTCGAGGAAAACAGTACAATCCATATTGGGGAATTGATGATGGTAAGATCCGTAATGCCCGTGTGGGTAAAACCAAAACTCCGATTTTGATCTTCAATCAAGAATGGTCACCAAGCGACCGATTAAGATTTCGATTGAATACCGCCTATCAGTTTGGTTTGTCATCGAACAGTCGCTTGGCTTATACCGGTGGAAGTATTCAGGGTGGAGCCGTTATTGGGGGAGCTCGAAATCCAGACCCTGTTTACTATCAAAATCTACCCAGTTACTTTCTTCGAGATTCTAATGATCCCGATCTAGCTTCCGCTTATTTGGCTGATCAAAATCTTCGATCTTTGGGTCAAATTGATTGGAAATCTATTCGGTCTTCAAACGAATTAAGCGACCAAAATGATGCGCGATATTTTCTCTATGAAGATCAAAAAGAAGAAGAAAGAGTTTCTGCTTCCCTTTCTTTTTTGTGGAAACCATCGGCATCCGCACAATTGCAAACTGAACTTATTTTCATTCAATCTAAAGCTGACTATCATGCAAGACCTACGGATCTTTTAGGTGCCGAGCAACTCCTAGATATCGATTTGTATGCTACTGATCTTGATGCAGCTCAAAATAATATAAGAACACCAAATGCAGCGGTTGGCGTTGGTGATCAATTCCAGTATGCCTACCGAATGGACGTGCAACAACAGGAAGTGTCTTTTTATTGGTTGAAGGAAACGGGTGGCTATTCTTTTTATGTTGGAGGTAGGTTCAATAAAACACAGTACCAGCGGACAGGGTTTTTTCAAAATGGAGGCTTTCCAAACGATTCCTTTGGAGAAGGAATGCCGATTGTTTTTAACAGTTGGAGCGGTAAAATTGGGGGAAGCGTTGCGGTGAACGGTCGACATCGAATATTTTTTAACGGTTTGTTTTCTTCGCAACCGCCGAGCTTGCGCAACACGTTTTCAAACCCAAGAGAACAACATCGGATTATTCCCAATATTGAAATAGAACAAACCATATTTCTTACTTCTAAATACCATTGGCAAGCCTCCTGGTTCGATTTGCAGTTGGTTGCTTATTGGGGAGTAGAACAGAATGGTACTCAACTCGGCTTTTACTTTGCAGATGGAGTAGGAGGTGATGAAGCTTTTTTTGTTCAGGAAGTACTTCAAGAAGTTCAAAAAAATCATCAAGGGTTGGAGTTGGGTTGGAAAGCCACCTTGGCAGATGTTATTCAAATCAAAGCAGCGGTTGCAATTGGAGTGCATCAATATGGGAACAATCCAAACCTAAGCTTATTCACAGAACCGACTGCAGCATCAAAAACTGCAGGTTTTGAAAATGGAGCTCAGGATTTTGGTACAAGCCAGTTACGGGGCTACTTCCTGAGATCTGGCCCGCAACAAGCTTACTCTTTTGGATTTGAATATTCCGATCCAGCTTACTGGCGCATTGGAATTTTTGGAAACTATTTTGCTCAAAATTACTTGAGTCCAAACCCTTTGCGGCGTACCCAAAACTTTTTGATTGATAACGATGGTGTTTCGTTTCCCGAGTTTGATTCTACAATCGCTGCTCAACTTTTGGAACAAGAACGGTTTCCATCTTACTTCTTATTGAATGCTACCGGAGGAAAATCATGGAAAGTGAAACAGCATTATTTCGGTTTCTTCATTAGTCTTCAAAATCTATTAAACACAACCTACAAGACAGGAGGTTTTGAGCAGGGGAGAAATGCAAATTACCGAACGGTACTCGAAGACAACGTCCGGGAACTCCCATTGTTTGCCCCCAAATATTGGTGGGGAAGGGGAACTACTTTTTTTACTTCAATTTATTATAGATTTTAAAACAACGTCTTATGAAGAACCTTATTATGCTACTGTGTTTCACTTTGGTCTATTGCACCCTTCCCAAAGAAGACGGCTTTCTTTTAACAAAAGGAACTACGGATGCCATTCCGAAACCCAATACTTCGATTGAAGCAATTTGGGAACGGGTTCGAGGTTCCGAAATGGGTTTTGTTTATTTTTCAAAAGAAGAAGATTCTCTTTGGGTTGAAGCTTTTGTTAGTAGTTCTGATGAGAGTGGTAATTTTTACAAGGAAATTTATATTCAAGATCACCCCACGAGCCCTGAATTTGCCCTTCGATTTTTAATTGATCAAACTTTTTTGAATAACAACTATCCTGTCGGTAGAAAACTAAGTGTATTATTGAATGGACTTGGGGCTGGACTTCAAAATGGAGTGGTAACTCTTGGTGCCTATGAAGGAAATGCGATTGGAAATCTTTCTTCTTTTTTAAGAGAGGATCACATAAAACGTTTGGATAGTAGTTATACAATGCATCCAAAAGTATTGGCCCTTTCTGGAATAGATTCAACAGACATAGGACAATGGGTTCGTTTGCCCAATGTTCAACTTTCACGAGCTGAATTGGGAAGAACCTATGCAGGAGAGGCTTTTGATTCTTTCGACGGAGAACGCAACTTAGTTTCTTGTGACACTTATAGTTCTCTATGGTTGAGTTGTAGTACTTTTTCAGATTTCAAATCCATTCTTTTGCCCAACGGAACTGGGTCAGTTCAAGGCATATTAACTCGAGATTTTTTTGATTCAAAATATATTTTAAAAATTAACAACCCAACGGACATTGCATTTCAAGATAGTCGTTGCGATCCTTTCTTTGAAGAAAATTTTGAATCGAACCCATTGGGCTTGTTTGAGAAAGAAGGATGGACCAACTACGCCGAAGCGGGCTCTCGGTTTTGGGAGGTCTATGAAGATGAAAATTCCTTGGGACAATCCCTTGAAATAGGCTCCTTTCGATCTGGAGATGCAGCGTCAATTAGCTGGCTAATTTCCCCAAAAATTGATTTACAATCGCTAAATAACCCTCGAGTTGCTTTTCGAACGTCAACCAGTTTTGCAGATGACAGTTCCCTGGAAGCCTTAGTGAGTTCCGACTGGGACGGGCAAATTCAAACAATCAAATCAGCAACATGGCTCCCCTTGTTGGCTCGAATTGCAACCAAAGATGATGATGCCCAAATATTTGTAGACTCTGGAGATTTGAACTTAAATTTTTACGGGAATGCCTTGTATTTCGCCTTTAAATACGTGGGAAGTGGAAAAACTACTCAAGACGGTACCTTTGAATTGGATGATTTTCGTACTTTTGAAAAATAAACCCCAAAATTTATATCACTATGTCTTACATTATTAAAAAAGTTTTAACAGTTATCGTAGAATTGATCAACCTAATTATACTTAATTTTTCTTAAAACTCTTTGCGTGTCTTTATAGGTTTGGTAGAGTTTGGCGCTCCTGCTTTTAAATAGAACCCGTATGCTTTCTAATTCTTCTTTTGCGTTAGTAATTCCAAATAGTAGACAAATCATGTAAAGGGAACACAGCTGATATTGTTCTTGTTCCTCCTTTTCATTCAATTGTTTTTCATTTTTAATTTTATCAACCAAAACTAGACTGGAATTCATTAAGTGGTGGAGTGTTTTTTTATCCCAGTTTGGAAGTTTAAATAACAACTTTGAGTGAATAAAGTAGTTTCCGTTTTCTTCAAAGCAAATACGAACCTCTTCTAAAGGGTGAAATTTAAATGTACTATTGATTCCAAGCTCAATATATTCGGTAATGATGAACTCATTTTCAGAAAATGAAATTTCAACTTCATCAAGATTAGAATAAAATAATTTGACTTGCTCGTTGATTAATTCAATATCAACTCGGGAATAAAAAGTAGTGCCTTTAACTTGTTTCTCAAGACCAGACCAGCATACCACAAAGAGTTCTTTAAATACTTTGTATTGGGCCATCAACCCTCCTTGATGCCTGTTGATGAAATCCATTACGCCATCTAAAGTTAGTTTGATGTTGTTTTGCGCATGATTCTCTAAAGCATTAACTACAGCATTATTGTCTTCTAAAAAACTAATCGTTTTGGAATGGGGGACGGACATACTCCCTTCTCTCAAAAACTGCATCCCTTTTTTATACTTCCAAATGTTTTTCTGGAGGGTTGCCGATTTGTTGTTGGGGCGAATGGTAACCAAACCCACTACTTTCCCTTCACTCAAATGTGGAAAGGGGATGTTTTCATAGAGGACTATGGGTGCAGGATCGAGATATGCATTGATGAGGTTTTGAATTTTACTGTCATCAAAAAAATCAACCCCAACAATGTCATTATTTTCGTCTTCAACCCCAATAACGATATACGAATTATTATTCGGATTGGAATTCGAAAGCGCGCATACGTGCTTTAGGAATTTTGCTTTCCCTTCTTTACCACCCAAATTTACTTTCAACTTTTTGTCAAAAAAACTATTCTCATCATTGTGAGCAAGTAGTGCTTTAACTAAAAGTCGTTTGTTGATCATACGCGTTTATTGAGAACAGTCGCACTGGCTTGAGCTGTTGGCAGAATAGTGATATCAGCAAGGGTTACATGTTCTGGGGCATGAATCATAAACAAAATGGTATTCGCAATATCTTCTGCTTGTAGAGCATCTAGTTTGCTGTAAACAGAAGCAGCTCGGTCTTCATCACCTTTAAATCGAACTTCAGAAAATTCTGTTTCAACTAAACCCGGGTTAATAGCTCCTACTCGAATTCCGTATGGATTCAAATCAATTCGAAGTCCTTTGGTAAATGCATCAATTGCAAACTTACTCGCACAATACACATTCCCCTTTGGATAAACCTCAAATCCAGCTATGGATCCAATATTGATTATGTGGCCTTTTTTTTGCTCGGTCATTTGAGGTAAAATGGCTTTGGTTACATACATAACGCCTTTAACATTGCCATCAATCATGGCATCCCAATCGTCTAGGTCTGCGCCAACAACATCGTCTAGGCCGTGTGCGTTTCCAGCATTATTAATCAAAACATCAATAGGCGTAAAGGCATCTGGAAGACTATCAATAGCTTCAAAAACAGCAACTCGATCGCGAACATCAAAGTTCAAGGTATGAACCTCTGTCGGAAGTTCTTCTTTTAAAGCATCGAGTCGTTCCTGTCTTCTTCCGCATAAAATCAGACGAGCACCTTGAGAAGCTAAGAATTCGGCAGTTGCTTTACCAATACCGCTTGTAGCTCCAGTAATGAGAATGGTTTTGTTCATCTTTAAGGCATTCTATGTCCCAAACTTGTTTCCAAAAGCAGAAACCAGTCTTGAATCGTTAATGTAATTGCTAAGGCATCCATAGCATCTTTAAGTCTTGCTTCTTGTGTTGTTCCTACAACAGGACGAATTTGAGCTGGATGCTGATGTAACCAAGCCAATAATATCTGATCTTCTGTAGCATTGTACGTTGTACACATTTTTTGGACTATAGGTCTAAGTCGCTGCGATTGTTCGTTATCTTCTTTAAAATAACTCCCTAAAGGACTCCAAGCCATTGCGCCAATTTGATGCTGCATCAAGTGGTTTGTTGTTCCGTCGAACATGGCTTTCGATTGTGTTAAAGAGCATTCCAATTGATTCCATTCAATTAAATTCTCAGTACTCAAAAGACTCATTTGCGCAGGTGTAAAATTAGATACACCGAAACTTTTTACTTTCCCTTGACTTTTGAGTTGTTCAAAAGCTTTCGCGATCTCTTGCGGATCCATAAGTGGGCTGGGACGGTGAAGTAAAAGAACATCAAGGTATTCGGTATTGAGATTTTGAAGTGATTGCTCTACAGACCAAGTGATGTGCTCGGCTGAGTAGTCATAATGCTTTACATTTAACGGACGTGCTTCACTTGGGTATTGGATACCACATTTACTTATGTATTGAACCTGTGAACGATCAACTTTGCTATCTTTAAAAGCAGTACCAAATGCAGCCTCGGTTGTATATCCTCCATAGATATCGGCATGATCAAATGTGCTGATTCCAAGAGACAATGCACTTTCGATTAAAGCACTCATTTCGGAGGGAGTAAAGTTTTTACCCCATGTTCCCCAGGTCATGGTTCCCGCAATTATTTTAGAAAATGGACTCATTGGTTTTTGTAATTAAAAAATTCCTTATAAATTTATACTTAATAGTGAATTCAAGGGAGTGTTTTTTCTTACTATTTTTAACCAATTATTAACAAGAGATACGTTATAATTTCTCCATTTTTGTATTCCTAAAACATTTATATAAGCTTATGGATAATAATACCAATGTAGACATCAGTGCTATTAACGAAAAAATTGAAAAAGAAAGTGCTTTCATCGACTTACTTACTCTAGAGATAAATAAAGTAATCGTTGGTCAAAAGCATATGGTTGAGCGTTTGTTGATCGGTCTTTTGGGTCGTGGGCATATCTTATTGGAAGGAGTGCCAGGTTTAGCAAAAACGCTAGCCATTAACACCTTGAGTAAGGCTGTGAAAGCGGACTTTAGTCGTATACAGTTTACGCCAGATTTACTTCCAGCAGATGTTGTTGGTACCATGATTTATAATATTAAAGAGAATGATTTCTCTATCAAGAAAGGTCCTATTTTCGCTAACTTTGTTTTGGCAGATGAGATTAATCGTGCTCCAGCCAAGGTTCAATCGGCTTTATTGGAAGCGATGCAAGAAAAACAAGTAACTATTGGCGACACGACCTTTCCTTTGAAACAGCCTTTTTTAGTAATGGCAACGCAAAATCCAGTGGAACAAGAAGGAACCTACCCACTTCCAGAAGCACAGGTAGATCGATTCATGCTGAAAACAGTAATTGACTACCCAACTCTCGAAGACGAACAACTGATTGTTCGCTCTAATTTGAGTGCAACCCAAGCTAAAGTAAATCCGGTTGTTACAACCAAACAGATTATTACGGCGCAAGAAACGGTGCGTTCTGTTTATATGGACGAAAAAATAGAGAAGTATATCTTAGACCTTGTTTTTGCTACCCGATATCCGGAGCGCTATGGTCTAAGTAAAATAAAACCCCTGATTAGTTTTGGAGCATCTCCTCGGGGAAGTATCAATTTAGCTACTGCCGCTAAATGCCATGCGTTCCTTAAGCACAGAGGATATGTAATACCGGAAGATGTTCGGGCAATTGTATTTGATGTGTTGCGACACAGAATTGGTCTTACGTACGAAGCGGAAGCTGAAAATGTAACTACCGAAGATTTAATCAGTCAGATCATTAATGAGGTTGAAGTACCGTAAATGGTCCTAAAAACATTTTAAGAAGGAACATTTAGAGTAATGGACACGAAAGAGCTTTTAAAAAAAGTAAGGAAGATTGAAATCAAAACACGTCGCTTAAGCGACAGTGTGTTTGGTGGCGAATATCACAGTACATTCAAAGGGAGAGGGATGACCTTTAGCGAGGTGCGTCAATATCAATTTGGAGACGACGTCCGCGCCATTGATTGGAATGTTACTGCACGTTATAACGAACCTTTCGTAAAAGTTTTTGAAGAAGAACGAGAACTGACCTTGATGTTGGTTGTTGATGTTAGTGGCTCGGAGTTTTTTGGTTCTGGACAACAATTTAAAAGAGAAGTATTGACTGAAATAGCAGCGACACTTTCTTTTTCTGCACTTCAAAATAACGATAAAGTTGGCTTGCTTCTGTTTTCAGACCAAGTAGAATTATTTATTCCACCCAAAAAAGGGAGAACCCATGTTTTGCGTATCATTCGAGAGCTTTTGGAATATCAACCGAAAAGTAAGCAAACGGATATTCGTGTAGCTTTGGAATTTTTATCTGGAATCTTAAAAAAGAAAGCGATTGTCTTTTTGCTTTCCGATTTTATGGATGATTCCTATGAAAAGACATTACGAATTGCAGCAAAAAAACACGATCTCACAGGAATTAGAGTATACGACAAAAGAGAAGTAGAGATGCCTAACATAGGACTTGTTCCGATGCTAGATAGTGAGACTCAGAAAACTCAATGGGTCAATACGGCCTCCAAAGCAGTTCGGAATCAATATCAAAAAGCACATCAAAAACATGTAGATGCTTTTGAAACCTTATTTAGAAAAAACGGAGCAGGAACATTACACTGTAGCTTGGAAGAAAGCTATGTTAAAAAATTATTAGGATATTTTAAAGCTAGAATATAAGCATGCGACAAATTATTTTTTTATTGTGTTTTTCAGTTCTTTTCTCTTTTACAAAGGGAATTGCACAGACCGATGAGGAATTGATCGTGGCTGTCGACTCTACCGAGCTCAGAATTGGTGAACAAATCAATATTCGCTATCAAATCAAAGGGGATAGCTTGTCACAAATTCAATTTGTGGAGCAACCCAATTTTGCGCCTTTCGAACTTTTAGAAGATTTTCCATTGGACACCCTCCGTTCTCAAGCGCATTATTTGTTTACCAAAAAATATGCTTTAATTCAGTTCGATTCTGGTACGTATTGGATTCCAAAACAAAAAATACTCATCAATGGTGTTGGAATGATAACCGACTCTATTTCGATACGAGTAAATACTGTTGTCGTCGATACGCTCAAGCAACCGTTGTTTGACATTAAACCATTAGTAGCCGTCAAGCGTGGCTATAAAAAACTAACACAACAGATTTTAATTACTGTTTTTGGACTGATTCTTTTGATTTTGGCTGTTTTTTTAATTCTAAGAGTTCAGAAAAAACTCATAGAGAAAAGAAAAGAACTCCCTCCATTTGATCGTGCATTACTAGAGCTCAAAGCACTTGAAGAAGAGCGCCCTCGATTACAAGAAGAGTATAAGAGCTACTATTCTAAGTTAACCGATGTTGTACGTCGTTACTTAGAAGAAGAAGCAAACATAACGGCACTAGAAAGTACTTCTAGAGAATTGTTAAAGAAATTAGAGTTACTCAAAGATTCTGGGAAACTTGATTTAGATGGGGAAACTTTACGTTCCTTAAAACGCGTTCTAGAACATGCTGATTTGGTTAAATTTGCTCGTTCTGCACCTGAATTTGAAGTTGCAACCAGCGATCGTAATTTGGTAGAAGATGTTGTTATAAAAACACAAGAAGCTCTTCCTGAACCTACGCAAGAAGAAATTGAAGCGACAGCAGCTTATCAAAAGGTTTTGAAAAAGCAAAAACGCCAAAAGCAATTCAAGATTGCTGGACTTGGGACGCTAGGATTGTTTCTCCTTGTAGGTCTTATTACTGTTTATGTCTATGGTTTTGGCAATGTAAAAGATACCCTCATTCAATACCCTACCAAGGTTATGATGAATAATAAATGGATCCAAAGTCAATACGGAACACCTGCTTTATTACTTGCTACGCCAGAGGTTTTGGTGCGAGCAGCAGAAACTCCTAAAGGAACAATCCTTTTTTCAGCGGGTGATCCTCTACACTCGGTATACGTACAATTGAGTTTTATACAACAGGCTCCTCCCGAGCAAGGAAAAGAAAAATCAGAAGAGGAGCAGCAGCAAGAAGCTCAGGAAATGATCAATAAAATAATTGCAGGTTTAGAAGTGGACGGTGCTGCCAATATGTTGATTAATCCAGACCCGTTTAAAACAAAAGATGGCTCAGAAGTGATTCAGCTTTCTGGAACGCTCGACCTTTTAAATCCTGATGGGAAGGAACGTACACGTTGCCGTTTGCGATCCATTATTTTGCCATTTGAACAAGTACAAGTTGAATTACGCATGTTGTATGCCAAAGACGATCGATACGGAGATGAAATCGAAGCTCGAATTATAGAATCACTAGAAGTATTAAAAGAATTATAAACGTGTTTGAAGGAATAGAATTAGCGAATCCAGAATATCTGTGGGGATTAATAGCACTCCCCTTGATCATCGTATGGTATGTTTACAAACGTAAGCTACAGCAAGCGCGCCTCACCATTTCGTCAACAAAAGGTTTTGAAGGCGTACGTTCCAATTTGGCTCGCTTTCAGCCGTTATTGTTTGTGTTTAGAATCTGTGCTTTGGCACTTGTTGTTCTTGCTCTTACTCGCCCACAAACCGTAGATGTTTCTTCACGAACCAAAACCAATAAAGGGATTGATATTGTCATGGCTATAGATGTCTCTTCGAGTATGTTGGCGCAGGATTTAAAACCCAGTCGGTTGAATGCACTCAAAGAAGTAGCTGCAGATTTCATTGATGATCGACAAAACGATAGGATTGGTTTAGTCGTTTATGCTGGTGAAAGTTATACCAAAACACCAATAACAAGTGATAAGCGCATTGTGAAAAATGCCTTACGCAGTATTCGATACGATGGAGTAATCAACGATGGAACCGCAATTGGAATGGGCTTGGCTACAGCTGTAAATCGTTTGAAAGACAGTAGAGCCAAAAGTAAAGTCATTATTTTGCTTACCGATGGAGTTAACAATTCAGGCTTTATTGAACCAAAAATTGCAGCTGAGTTGGCAGTAGAATTTCAAATTAAAACCTACACCATTGGCCTAGGTAGTAATGGAACCGCCAAAGCTCCAATTGGAGTTTTACCAAACGGAAAATTCCAATACGGGCTAACCAAGGTTGAGATCGATGAAGAGCTTTTGCAGTCGATTGCAGACGACACAGGAGGTTTGTATTTTAGAGCAACAGACACTAAAAAGTTAAAAGATATTTACGATGAAATCAATAAATTAGAAAAGACAGAAGTTGAAGAGTTTAAGTATTATAATTACGAAGAAAAATACAGAATACTCATCCTAATTGCCTTAGGCTTACTCTTTATGGAGTGGATTTTGAAGAACACAATTTTTAGAAGTTTTATATAACAATGTATCAATTAGACGCGCCGATTTATTTTTATGTTTTTGCAATGCTACCCGTATTGTGGCTTGGCTATATTTGGATTTCTGCTTGGAAAAGAAAAGCACAAGAACAATTTGCTTCTTCTCGATTAATGGAAGTTTTAAGTCCAGAACGTTCGCGATTAAAACCCTTACTTAAGCTGATTTTGATTAGTTTAGGAGTTAGTTGTTTGATTCTGGCATTGGTAAACCCTAAAATTGGAACTCAGTTAGAGACTGTAAAAAGAGAAGGTGTTGACATTGTTTTTGCTATCGATGTCTCCAAGAGTATGTTAGCAGAAGATATTGCTCCAAATCGTATCGAAAAAGCAAAACGACTCGTTTCTGCACTCTTGAATCAATTGGCGAGCGATCGTGTTGGGATTATAGCCTATGCAGCTCAAGCGGTACCTCAATTGCCCATTACAACAGATTATGGCGCCGCCAAAATGTTTTTACAAGCACTCAATACCGATATGCTCTCTTCACAGGGAACGGCTATTGATGCCGCAATTGATTTAGCTGCAACGTATTTCGATGATGAAGATCAAACCAATCGGGTTATTTTTATTTTGTCAGACGGAGAAGATCATTCAGAAAAGGCAATGGCTGCAGCTGAAAGAGCAAAAGAGTTGGGAATTAAAATATTTACCTTTGGCGTTGGAACCGAGAAAGGAGCACCGATCCCTATCAAGCGTAACGGAATAGTAGAATCGTATAAGAAAGATGAAAACGGTGAAGTTGTCATGACCAAACGTAACCCAGAAGTGCTTACTTCTATAGCCGATGCGACCGATGGAAATTACATAGAGGGAAATGATACGCAAGCAGTTTTAGAATTTGTTTCGGAGACTCTGAAGCAAATGGAGAAAAAAGAATTTGAAGCAAAAAAGTTTGTGAGTTATAAAGACCGATTTCAACCTTTTTTGATTGCAGGATTTCTGTTACTTTTGATAGAAATATTATTGTTCGAAACCCAAACTAAATGGGTGTTGCGAATGAACTTATTTAACGAGAACAAAAAAAATTAATGCTATGAATCTTAAAGGCCTTCCCTTCTTGTTTTTAGTATTCGTTTCGGCTTTGGCTTGGAGTCAAAACGAAGTGGCCAATAACCTAATCGTGGATGGGAATGAAGCCCACGAGCAGGCCGAGTATATTGAGGCTGAAGCTCAATACCGCAAAGCAGTTTCTTTGACTCCTGATAAATCCGAAGCCCTACATAATTTGGGAAACACAAATTACCGAATAGAAGACTATTCTGCAGCTTCTCAGCGTTTCTATCAAACTCAAAAGAATACAACGTCTAAAGATGAAAAACACGCAGCCTTTCATAACCTAGGGAATGTGTATATGCAGCAAAAAGATTATGCTCAGGCAGTCGAAGCTTTTAAAAATGGATTGAGAAATAACCCTACAGATGAAGAAACTCGATACAATTATGCGCTTGCAAAGGAGCTTTTAGAAAAAGAGCAACAACAGGATCAGCAAGATGAACAAGATCAAGATAGCAAAGATCAGGATCAGGAGAAGGAAGATCAGGATAAAGAGGGAGATCAAGAAAAGAAAGACGAAAAAGGGGATCAAGAAGATCCTAAAGACGAAGGAGAAGATAAAGACAAAAAAGAAGGAGAAGACGGTGAGCCTGAAGATGATTCGAAAGAAAAACCAGAAGAGGATAAACCTAAGAATCCTGAAAAAGAGGGAGAAGGAGATGAAAAGAAACAACCTCCACCACAGCCCAAACCTGGTCAGATATCACCTGAACAAGTAAAGAGCCTATTAGAGGCAATGAACAATCAAGAAAAAGGAGTACAGGAAAAAGTAAATGCTCAAAAAGTAAAAGGCGTTCCTGTTAAAACTAAAAAAGACTGGTAAGTTTTTATGTTAAAAAAAATACTTTTAGCAACCTTCCTACTTACGGTAGGATTCCAATTAGGAGCTCAGGTCACCTTTCAAACAAAGGTGAGTAAGAACCGTTTGGGTATTAATGAACGATTGAAGGTTAGCTTTGAAATGAATAAGAATGGCGATAATTTTACGCCACCCCAATTCGAAGGCTTTCGTGTTGTTGGAGGTCCCAACCAATCGACAAGTAACAGCTGGATCAATGGAAAGCGATCTTTTTCGAGATCATTTACCTACTTTCTTAACCCCACTAGAAAAGGGAAACTTAGCATCGGACAAGCAACCGTTAAAATTGATGGAGCGATTTATAAAACATCTCCCGTTTCTGTAGAAGTTACAGAGGCCGTAAAAACCCCCAACCAAGCTGGTAATGCAGATTATATTGCAGATCAAAATGTGCATTTGGTTGCTGAGGTGTCGAATGGAAACCCCTATTTGAACGAGGCATTTACGGTAGTTTATAAATTATATTACACTTCTGAAATCGGCATATCCAATGTAAATGAAGTAGAGAGTCCTGGTTACGCTGATTTTTGGAGTCATTTGATTCCAATCAAGAAATTGGAGATGAAACAAGGGACATACAAAGGAGCAACTTATAACTACGTAACGTGGAGAAAAGCGGTCCTTTATCCACAAAAAACAGGGGAGTTGATTTTGGAGCCCTTAACTCTTAACGTTACGGTTCAAGTGCCTTCAAACCGACGAGACATCTGGGGGAATCTAGTCAACAGACAAGTTCCAAAAGTAATCACAGCCGGAAAACGTACCATAAAAGTAAAGCCACTTCCACAAGAAGGAAAACCAGTCGGTTTTACAGGAGCGGTAGGAAATTTTGATTTGAATTTTAGTTTAAATAAGGATGTCTTGAAAGCGTCTGAATCTTTTCAAGGAACGATAAAAGTTTCTGGGAGAGGGAATTTAAAATTATTTAACCTGCCAAAAATTAATGTTCCAGCGGCACTTGAAGTCTATGAGCCGGAACACACAGAAAACATAAAAACAAACTTGCTGGGGATGCAGGGGAGTATTCAAGACACCTATACTATTGTACCAGAATTCCAAGGAAACTATCCAATTCCGGGCGTGTCGTTTTCATATTTTGACCCCAACAAAAAACGCTATGTTATCCTCAACTCAGAAGAACAAATGGTTAATGTAAACGAAGGCCCCGTTGCTGGAACTTCTTCTGCAGGACAGTCAGCTTCTAATCTCTTACGACCAAAATTAAACGAAGATCAATTCAATTTCATCGCTTTAGAGACTCAATTGATACCCATTGAATCAACAGATTCTTTCTTTGGAGGACGTATGTTTTATTTGATGCTGCTTTTACCCTTTTCGTTGCTGCTCCTAATTGCAATTTGGTTGAAAACCCAAATTGGACGGACTAATGATCCAATGACTCTTCGACAAAAAGCGGCGAATCGATTAGCTAAGAAATATTTGAGTTCTGCAAAGAAAGCGCTAGGGGAAAAAGAAGCATTTTACAATGCACTCGAACGGGCGTTGCACAATTATTTAAAAGCGAAACTTCACATAGTCACTGCAGAATTTAGCAAGGCTAGAATTTCAAGTTTATTACAAGACAAGGAAGTGAACTCAGCAGTAATTAAAGATTTTGTTGGGCTGCTCGAAGATTGTGAAGCTGCCCGATATGCACCTGCAACTTCAGTTCGTATGCAAGAAGATTTTGATCGAGCTTCTGGATTAATTTCAAAAATGGATAAACAGTTATGAAGCGGATAAATTCTTTTATTGCATTTCTTTTTTTGAGTACAACGATGATGGCTCAAACACCAGATGCTCTTTTTGATCAAGGTAATAAAGCGTATAATCTTGGCGCTTATCAGGAAGCCATAACAAGTTATGAACTTGTTCTAGAGGCTGAGGTTCACAGTTCAGAATTGTATTTTAATTTAGCCAATGCTTATTATCGTTTGGGTGAAGTAGGTGAAAGTGTTTTTTATTTTGAAAAAGCAAAATTGTTAGATCCAGAGAATAAAGAGATTCTAACCAATTTACAGTTTGCCCAGAATATGTCGCTCGATGCGATTGAAGTCCTACCTAAAAGCTTTTTTGATCAGGTAATAGAAACAATAACTTCTGGGTTTTCAATTGCGAATTGGGCTATAATACTAATTGGGATAGCATGGCTTTTGTCGTTTCTATTCGTATTGTATTTGTTCAATTCGAATACCGTTTGGAAGCGGCTCTATTTTTCTGTTTTTTGGCTTGTCACTGTTGTTTTTCTAGCATTATTTACGCTTACTTACTCTAAGGATAAGCAACTACAAGTTGAACGTTCAGGGATCATTTTTGAGGCACAAATTAATATTTGGGGAGAACCGAATGAACGCTCTGAAGTTTTGTTTGAGCTGCACGAAGGAACTAAAGTGTCTGTCACAGATTCGCTTGAATCTTGGAGAAAAATTAAAATTGCCAACGGATCCGAAGGATGGGTAACCGCTTCTTCTTTGAGAATGTTAAACTAGATCTTCGGGCAGTAAATCTTTTTTATCAAGTAACCATTCCAAAACAACACTCCCGATCGATTTAACAGGCTCGTAGAATTGCGACTCTTCAATCACATCATCTTCCATAAAGGTGAATAAGAATTCAAACTGATCCATAATCAAGATAACGGCGCTGAGAATTAATACAAATTTCAGCCCTCCAAAAATCGCCCCTAGAATACGATTAAGTCCGCCTAGAGCTGCCATTTTGAGAACCCGCGTTAGGAATTTGGCTAAGAGATTAATTCCAATGATGATTGCTATAAAGGTTAGCATGAATAAAACTCCAGAAGGGGGAATTCGATCAGCATCGAAAAAGCTTTCTAGGAGTGTTCCAACGGTAGACGAAAATAACAAAGCACCTATGAGTCCTAGAATTAATGCTATTAGAGATGCAGCTTCAATGACGAAGCCTTTTGAGAACCCTTTTACGGCTCCAAAAAGAACCAAGCCAATAATTGCTATATCAATATAATTCATAGGACGAATATAAAGATTTTTTGTTCTATCTGCTCCCTCTTTTTAGGAATGCCATATCTTTGTCGGATGCAAAAAGCGTCTGTGCGTAACGAAGAGTTAAAAGAACAATGGGAAACATTAGTTTCAGTACTGACGGAACGTTTTTCTGAAACAGAATCGATAGACATAGAAGGGATTTTGTATTTGGTAGGTCTTCAGGAATTAGGGCAAGTACACAAACGTTTTAAGAAAGATGATAATGTGGACATCATCCACATCGGAATCTGTTCAGTTTTGGAACCTTTCGGCTATTATGCTTTTGATTATTTTGACGACGAACGTTGGCCACATTTTAAGTTGATAGAGGAACTTCCGCCCCTGAAACCAGGTGAACAAAGCATCTTGATGAAAGAAGCAGTAGTGCATTACTTCATTCAAAAAGGATTAATTCAATAGTATAACACGTATTTTTATAGCATGATTGAAACGGTTAAAGAACATCTTCAAAAAGTAGCTCAATTCGAAGCTACGAATCAAGAAGCAATAGAGCAATTTAGAATTTCTTATGCTGGTAAGAAAGGGATTTTAAATGATCTGTTTGCTGCATTTAGAGCTGTGCCTAATGAAGAGAAAAAAGAATTTGGTCAGGTTTTGAATCAATTGAAAACAGCAGTTTCCGATAAAATTGAAGCACTAAAAGCAACTCAGAGTTCAACAATAGCTACTGGAGTATATGGCGATTTGTCCCGCCCGGCTTTTCCTTCGGCTTTAGGTAGCCAACACCCGTTAACGGTTGTGCGAAATCGAATTGTAGATATATTTTCTCAAATTGGTTTTAATATTTCAGAAGGTCCAGAAATTGAAGACGATTGGCATAATTTCACTGCGTTAAACCTACCTGAATATCATCCTGCTCGTGATATGCAGGACACCTTTTTCATTCAAACCGATCCTGATATCCTATTGCGTACACATACATCATCTGTACAAGTGCGCTATATGGAAAACAATAAACCTCCTATTCGTACAATTTCCCCTGGACGTGTTTTTAGAAACGAAGCTATTTCTGCTCGAGCGCACTGTATTTTTCATCAAGTAGAAGGTTTGTATATTGATAAAAACGTTTCTTTTGCTGACTTGAAACAAACGCTTAGCTACTTTACTCAAGCCTTATTTGGCAAATCGAAGATTCGTTTGCGACCTTCTTATTTTCCTTTTACTGAGCCTAGTGCTGAAGTTGACATTTATTGGGGACTTGAAACAGAAGTTGATTATCGAATCACCAAAGGTACTGGCTGGCTAGAGATTATGGGCTGTGGAATGATCGATCCTAACGTGTTGAAAAATTGTGGGATTGACCCAGAAGAATATTCGGGCTTTGCATTTGGAATGGGAATAGAGCGTATCGCAATGCTTTTGTATCAAGTAAGCGATATCCGTATGTTCTTTGAAAACGATGTGCGTTTTCTACAACAATTCAAACCGACACTTTAGTCGAGTTTTTTTGTTAATTTTTCGAATACCTTTTCTGGTCTTTTCCCTTCGTATAGAATAAGATAAACCGCTTCAATAATAGGTGTTTGGGTTCTGTATTGCGAATTGATATAGCGTGCTGATTTTGTGGCGTAGTAGCCCTCTGCAATCATATTCATCTCCATTTGCGCCGCATTCACGGTATACCCTTTTCCAATCATGTTTCCAAAGGTTCTATTGCGACTGAATACAGAGTATCCGGTAACCAATAAATCCCCTAGATAGGCTGAGTTGTTGATGTTTCGTTTCATTTTATGCACATCTTTAATAAAACGCTTTGTTTCTCGAATTGCATTACTCATCAATACACTTTGGAAATTGTCACCATAGCCGAGACCATGCGCGATTCCAGCGGCAATTGCATAGATGTTTTTAAGCATAGCCGCGTATTCAGTTCCTATAATATCATCTGAAACTTTTACGCGGATGTATTTTGTCTTAAGCATAGAGGCAATACACTTTGCATAGGTTTGATCTTGACAAGCAATCGTTAAATAAGAAAGTTTTTCCATAGCCACTTCCTCTGCATGACATGGACCACAGATAACTCCAATCCGATCGAGAGGAACGCCATAGTCTTCATGGAAATGGTTCCCAGGAATTTTCATGTTCTCCGGAATGACTCCTTTAACTGCAGATACGATTATTTTATCCTTCAATGGGATATGGAGTTTCGCAAACTCATTCATAATAAAGGCAGAAGGAATCGCTATGATGATAATGTCGGCTTGCTCGACAACTGTGTTGATGTCTGTACTGATTTTAAGACGTTTAGTCTTAAGCGTAGTTGAAGTTAAGTAACTTGGATTGTGCTGGTTTTTTTCAATGAAATCTTTGTTTTTCTCACTTCGAACGTACCAACCGACCTTGCGTTTATTCTCAGTAAGAATCTTAATTAAAGCAGTAGCCCAGCTTCCCCCTCCAAGAACAGCAATTTTTAGTTTATTCTTCAGCAGTATGTGTTTGAATTCTGGCTTTTTGCTAGTAATCATAGATTCAGGACGATACAGGGGTTAGTTTATTTTTAGATCCAAGTATTCCACGGAATTCTTGAAAGAAGTAAGAGGAGACCTATGGTGTAAAAAATACCAATACGAGAAAATTTCTTTGCATCTAATGACTGACGTTTATGCATGGACCATCCCATGGTAATCAGAACAAGTGCAATAAGGTTTACGATTGGATGTTCAACAAGGTATAAACGTGCTTGACTGTCATTCATCACGCCCATGCCTAATTCACTCCATTTCCCAAACCATGGAGAAACAAAGTATAGAATTAAACCAATTAAGAATTGAATGTGGGAGGAAATGAGTACAAATAACGAACGTCTAAAATCCGTTGAATTAAATGTTTTCTTTCTTGCGATTCCCATAAAAGCGTTTGCAATTGCTAAAACTAAAAGGATAAGAACAATGAATGCCCAATAGGAATGTGCTGTTTTTATAAAAGTATACATGCTGTTTTTTTTTATTAAGTAAAGATAATGAAACTAAAGTTTAGAAATCGAATTTAATGCCTTGCGCTAAAGGTAAATCATCAGAATAATTAATGGTATTCGTTTGCCTTCTCATGTACACTTTCCATGCATCTGATCCACTTTCTCTTCCGCCACCTGTATCTTTTTCTCCTCCAAAGGCACCGCCAATTTCAGCTCCAGAGGTGCCAATATTAACGTTTGCAATTCCACAGTCACTTCCCCAATGTGCCAAAAATGCTTCTGCTTCTTGTAGGTTTTGTGTCATGATTGCTGACGATAGGCCTTGGTTTACATCGTTTTGAATATCGATTGCATTCTCAACAGCACCTGAATATTTCATAAGATAGAGGATAGGAGCAAAGGTTTCTTGTTGAGCCATCTCGCTATCAACCGATACTTTTGCAATAGCAGGTTTCACATAACATCCACTTTCGTATCCTTTTCCAGTAAGTGTTCCACCTTCAACAATCCATTCACCTCCTTCGAGGGTAATATTTTTTAACGCAGTTTCATATTGAGACACTGCATCTTGATCGATTAGCGGACCTACATGATTTTCAGCATCCAGCGGATTTCCAATGCGTAATTGCTTGTAGGCATTTGTAAGTTTTTCTTCAACTTGGGCAAAGATTGATTCATGCACAATGAGTCTTCTGGTTGAAGTACAACGTTGCCCTGCTGTTCCTACTGCTCCAAAAACAGTAGCCAGTAGGGTAGTTTTAAGATCTGCGTTTGGGCTGATGATTAGTGCATTGTTTCCGCCTAATTCTAACAAAGATTTTCCAAGTCGAGCCCCAACTTTCTGCGCTACTTTTTTACCCATTGCAGTAGATCCTGTAGCTGAGAGCAAAGGAACTCTTCTGTCTTCACTGAGCCATTGACCTACTTCAGCTCCACCGTTTAGCAGGCACGAAATGCCTTCGGGTAAATTATTTTCTTTTAAAATTGTTCCAATTATTTTTTGACAAGCTATTGAACATAGTGGTGTTTTTTCGCTGGGTTTCCAAACGGCAACATCTCCACAAATCCAAGCTAAGGCTGTATTCCATGCCCAAACTGCAACGGGGAAGTTAAAGGCAGATATAACGCCTACGATTCCTAAAGGATGATATTGTTCATACATTCTATGGTTTGGACGTTCAGAGTGCATGGTAGTTCCTTGTAGTTGTCTCGAAAGGCCTACAGCAAAGTCACAGATGTCAATCATTTCTTGAACTTCTCCATAGCCTTCTTGTAGAGATTTCCCCAT
>PXYQ01000106.1 GCA_003023645.1 Candidatus Arcticimaribacter sp.
AACCTCTTCTATATGTTTTTGTGCTTCAGTGATTGGAGATTGACTAAAAAGAACAATGCTAATAAATAAAAACACAATAATATATGTTGATTTTAGTTTCATATGTTTTTGTTTTTGCTAACTATTGTGTAAACACACCTTCAAATGCGTTTATTTCCGTTATATCGCAATTTTGTTCAACAATACTCCCCAAATTGGCATGTATTGTTGAATAGATTGTTTCGTAAATTCGGTAAAAAGGAAATTTCAGTTCTCCTGTTTTATGCATAAAAACCCATTCCCTAAAAGTAAAAAGAGAAAGTTGTTTCCACAAAGTGAAAACACTACAAAAAAAGGTATGTAGGCATATGTAGGTCATGGTTTAGGAATGCGATTTGGGACGCACTTCTTATATAAAGGTATGAAAATAAATGGAATAGAAATTATGCTCTAATTCCAGTGACAAAGTCTTTGATTTGATCCACGCCTTTTTCCTCCAAAAACTTAATGAAGGCAGAACCAATGATCGCACCTTTGGAATGGGAAATTGCTGCGGTATAGGTTTCCGTATTACTGATTCCAAAACCAACCACAGTAGGTGTTTTCAGATCCATGTGGGCAATGCGTTGAAAATAGTCGGTTTGTGTTGCACCAAAGGTAGTTTTAGCTCCGGTAACCGCTGCACTAGAAACCATATAGATGAATCCGTTTGATACTTCGTCGATATAGCGAATGCGTGCATCTGGAGTTTGTGGGGTAATCAAGAACATATTGTACAAACCATGTTGGTCGAACATACTTTTATATTCTTCATTATAGACATCAACTGGTAAATCAGGAATAATGAGTCCGTCAATTCCAATTGCCTCACAACGCTTACAAAACTTTTCAATTCCGTATTGCATCATGGGATTGAAATAGCCCATCAGAACTAAAGGAATATCAATATGATCTCGGATGCCTTCGAGTTGAGTAAAAAGTTTTTCGGTTGTCATGCCGTTTCTAAGCGCTTGTGTAGAGCTTTCTTGTATGGTAGGCCCGTCTGCAAGGGGGTCAGAGAAAGGAAGGCCAATTTCGACCATATCTACTCCTGCAGCTTGTAGGTTTTTTAGAATCGGTACGGTGTCTTCTAGGTTGGGAAACCCAGCAGAAAAATAGATGGACAATAACTTTTTGTCTTCCTGAAATTTGAGGTCTATTCTATTTTGTTTCATTTTTTTGTAGTCTTTTATTTATAACTTAAAATAATCGATATAGGTATCTAAATCTTTGTCTCCACGTCCCGAGCAGTTAAAAACAACCACTTCATCGGGTTCGAATTTACGCACGTCCAAAGCCGCAAATGCATGGGCGGTTTCAATAGCGGGTATAATTCCTTCCATTTGTGAAAGCGTCAATCCCCAATCCATAGCTTCTTGATCGGGAACGGAAATGAATTCTGCACGTCCACTTCTAAACAGATGCGCGTGCATAGGCCCAACTCCAGGGTAGTCAAGTCCAGCGGAAATGGAATAGGGTTCTGTGATTTGTCCGTCTGGTGTTTGCATCAACAGGGTTTTACTCCCATGAATAACACCTTCTTTTCCTAAAACAGAGGTGGCTGCACTTGCCCCAGAATCGATACCTTTTCCGGCAGCTTCTACCGCGATGATGTTTACACGGGTATCGTTTAAGTAATGATAATAGAGGCCAGCGGCGTTGCTTCCGCCACCGACACAGGCAATTACATGGTCAGGATAATCACGTCCTTCGAGTTGTTGTAATTGAATTTTAATTTCCTCGCTAATAACCGATTGAAAACGAGCTACCATATCCGGATAGGGGTGCGGCCCAACCACCGAACCAATGATGTAGTGGGTATCTACTGGATTGTTGATCCAATCCCGAATGGCTTCGTTGGTAGCATCTTTTAGAGTCTTGCTTCCCGATAGTGCGGGACGAACTTCTGCGCCTAGCATTTTCATTCGGGCTACGTTTGGCGCCTGACGTTTGATGTCGAGCTCACCCATGTATACAATACATTCTATTCCCATTAGGGCGCAAACAGTAGCGGTAGCAACACCGTGTTGTCCGGCTCCTGTTTCGGCAATGATTCGCGTTTTACCCAAGCGTTTGGCTAGGAGTATTTGACCAATGGTGTTGTTTACCTTGTGCGCTCCCGTATGACACAAATCTTCTCGTTTGAGGTAGATTTTGGTGTTGTATTTTTCCGACAAACGCTTAGCAAAATACAAGGGAGTAGGTCTCCCAACATAGTTTTTTAATAAATCGTCGAATTCTTTTTGGAACTCAGGTTCTGCTGTAATTTTAAGATAGTTTTCTCGTAATTCAGCTACATTTGGATATAACATTTCTGGGATAAATGCTCCCCCAAAATCACCGTAATATCCTTTTTCGTCTACATTATAGTTCATACAATTCGTTTTTAAATTGTGTTAATTCATCTATTTTTTTTACTCCCGGTGCGCTTTCAAATGCACTATTCACATCAATTGCGTAGAGAGGTAAGCTTGTTTTTTCTAACTCCCGAATGGCTTTTATGTTTTCTAATCCAATACCACCACTAAGGAAAAAGGGTTTTTGAGAAGGGTATTCCTTTAAAAGTTGCCAATCGAATCCATATCCATTTCCACCGGGGAGTTCTCCTTTGGTGTCGAATAAGTAAAAGTCACAACAGTTTTCATAAAGATCTAAACTCGTGAAATCAAAATGATCTTTGATACTGAAAGCTTTGATGATTTCTACACCCAAAGACTGCACGTAAGAGCAATATTCTGGAGCTTCTTTTCCGTGTAGCTGAACGGCTTGTAATTGGTGCTCTTTGATGATCGTTTCGATATAGTCGATTGAAGCATCTACAAAAACTCCGGTTTTTTTAATACTCTTGGGGAGGTTCGGCGTTGTGCTGTCTACAAAACGAGAGGAGGGTGCCCAGAAAATAAACCCCATATAATTGGGTGTTAAAGCTGCAAGTGCTTCAATGTTTTCCGTTATCCGCATGCCACAAACTTTAAGCTTCATCTTCAATGGTTTTGATGAATGCTGCTGCGCTTGCACCCGGATTTTCTGTTTTCATGAAATTTTCGCCAACCAAAAATCCTTGATAACCATAGGTTTTTAAATCAACTATAGCGGTGGCAGTACTGATGCCACTTTCCGAAATTTTCACAAAGTCCGAAGGAATTTTTTCAACTAATTCTCTACTGGTGTCGAGATCAACTTCAAAAGTTTTTAGGTTACGGTTGTTTACACCAAAAAGATCTAAAGATGGCATAACCGATTTTTCTAGCTCTTCTAAATTATGTACTTCCAATAGAACTTCTAAACCTAGACTTTGGGCAGAGGTGGAGAGCTGTTCAATTTCTTTCCGGGTCAATACCGAAGCGATTAATAAAATCACATCGGCTCCGTGTGCTTTTGCTTCGATGAGTTGATATTCGTCAACAATGAATTCTTTGCGTAATAAGGGGAAATTGGTTACTGCCCGTGTAAGAGTCAAATCTTCGAGGGAGCCGCCAAAATATTTGCCGTCGGTAAGGACCGACATACCGCAAACCCCAGCTGCTTCATAACCTTGCGCAACATCGGTTACCGATAGGGAATTGTTGATATTTTGCTTGGATGGTGATCGGCGTTTATGCTCTGCAATAATGCCCGATTGACTTGCTCGCAAGGCCGCCGCAAGGGAAGAAGTTGTTCGTCCAAAAAGGGGAGATGCTTCCCAGTAAGAAAAAGGGAAAAGCTGTTTGCGTAATGCAACTTCTATTTTTTTGTCTGTAATTATTTTATCTAAAATAGTCATTAGATGCTTAGTTTTTGTAAGGTTGTTAAAGCGCGCAAGGCTTTGCCGCTTAGTAATGATTCTTTTGCTTTTTCAAAGCCTTCAATAGGGCTTAAGTTTAAAGCTGTAGCGATTGCCATTCCGGCGTTGGCACATACAACGTTTTGTTGGGCTAGGGTTCCTTTGTTTTGTAGGACATTCATGAAAATACTGGCGGAGGAAGCTACACTCGATCCACCAGAAATATCGGCGGCTTGAAGTTGCTGTACTCCAAAATCAGCGGGTGTCAATACCCGCTCGCTGTTTTTACTCAATGCTTTTGTAGGGCCTGTTAAGGATATTTCATCATAACCTTTGAGATCATACAGAATAGTAACCTGCTGTTCTGTTTTTTGAAATAGGTAGTGATAGAGGCGGGCAAGCTCTAAATTGAAAACCCCAGTCAATTGATATTTTGGAAAAGATGGATTGACCAATGGACCTAACATATTGAAAAATGTTTTTACTCCTAAATCCTTACGAACCGGAGCTACATTTTTCATTGCTGGATGAAAGAGGGGAGCATGTAAAATACAAATCCCAGCTTGATCGATACAGCGTTTTAAAAAGGCCTCGTCGTTCGAAAACCGAACGCCCAGATGCTCGAGAACGTTACTCGATCCACAGCCCGAAGAAACACCATAATTTCCATGTTTTGATACATGAATTCCGGCACCAGCTGTTACAAAAGAGGATAGAGTAGAAATGTTAAAGGTGTCTTTTTCATCTCCTCCTGTTCCACATAAATCAATTGTTTCAAATTCACTCAGGTCAACAGCAATACAAAGTTCTAGTAAGGCTTCACGAAAACCTTCGAGTTCTTGCAAGCTGATACTGCGCATCATGAATACGGTCAAAAAGGAAGCAATCTGACTGCTGTTGTATTTCCCATCTGCAATGTTGATGATCATCTGTCGGGCTTCTTCTTTAGAAAGTAGCTCGTGACGAATCAAGCGGTTGAGTATGCTTTTCATAGCTTATGAATTAATCCAATTTTCAATTATTTTTTTTCCATCAGGCGTCAGTACAGATTCTGGATGATACTGAACCGCACAAACGTTATATGTTTTGTGTCGCAAAGACATCAGCTGCCCTTCTTCGTCAAAGGAAGTAGCGATCAACTCATCGGGAAGTGGTGTTTGAACTACCCAAGAATGATACCGACCAACTTCAAAAGTTTTGGGAAGATCGATGAAAAGAACATCATCTTTAACAACATTAATCGGAGTAGCAACTCCATGATATACTTTGTCTAAGTTGATAAGCTTTGCGCCAAATACTTCTGCAATTGCTTGTTGACCCAAACAAACACCCAAGATGTTTTTGGTGGGAGCGTAGCGTTCAATAGCTGCTTTGAGTAAGCCGGATTCTTCTGGAATACCAGGTCCAGGTGATAGTACAATATAATCAAAGGCTTCAAGTTCATCCAAGTCAAATTGGTCGTTTCGTTTTACGGTAACGTCGCAATGCAACTCTTCTAGGTAGTGCACCAAATTATAGGTGAACGAATCGTAATTGTCAATGAGAAAAACTCTTTTCATATTAAACATCTTCGGCTAAGGTTAAGGCTTTGTCTAAAGCCCCTAATTTGTTATATACTTCTTGTAATTCATTTTCGGGAACGGAATCAGCTACAATTCCAGCACCGGCTTGATAATGTAATTCTTGGTTTTTGGATAAAAAAGAACGGATGATGATGGCGTGATTGAAGTTGCCTTTAAAGTCCATATATCCAATGGCACCTCCATAGAAATTACGTTTTGTTTTTTCGTAGCGATCAATAAGTTTTAGTGCATTGTGCTTGGGTGCTCCGCTTAGGGTTCCAGCGGGGAACGTATCGGCAACTACTTGGAACGTCTTTGCTGCTTTTTTCATGGTACAGGTTACTTTAGATACCAAATGAATTACGTGGGAGAAAAATTGAATTTCTCTGTTTTTTTCTACAACTACATTAGAACCATTTCTGCTTAAATCGTTTCGGGCTAAATCGACCAGCATCACGTGCTCACTATTTTCTTTTGGATCTTTGGCTAGTTCCAAAGCTGCTTGCTTGTCTTGTTCATCGTTCCCAGTTCGTTTGAAAGTTCCTGCAATGGGGTGAATCTCTGCCTTTCCTTCTTCTACAATGATTTGAGCTTCTGGAGAGCTCCCAAAAATCTTGAAATCTCCATAATCAAAAAAGAAGAGGTAGGGGGATGGGTTGATGGATCGCAGCGTTCGATATACATTGAATTCATCTCCCTTGAATTTTTGAGAGAAACGTCGGGAAAGAACCAGTTGAAAAACATCGCCACGAAAACAATGTTGTTTTCCCTGGTCAACAAATTTCAAGTATTCTTCATCCGTTAGATTTGAAGTTTTATCACCTACTTTTTCAAAAGAAAATCGGGTGCTATTTTTTGCTTCTAATAATTGCTCTATGGTTTCGACGTTGTGCTTCCCATCATAAATATGAGAGAACAAATGCGCTTCGTGATTGAAGAGGCTAATCGCAATGATGTTTTGATATACGGCATAGAAGATTTCAGGAATATCGAGACCTTCTTTTTCTTGATTCAGCTCCAGGTTTTCGAAATGCTCTACTGCATCGTGGGCGATGTAACCGAAAATACCGTTGCTAATGAATTTGAAAGGATAATCTTCACTCTTGAACTGTTGCGAAAATTGATGAATGCGTTCTGGGATGTTAGCATCTGCCTTTAGAGTTTCGCTA
>PXYQ01000107.1 GCA_003023645.1 Candidatus Arcticimaribacter sp.
AACTACCAAGACCTTGAAAAACGGTGATGTTATTTTTATCCATTAAAAACTCAATCCCTTTGGTGGTTTGCTCTACAACTGCACGTTTCCGTCCAATCATTTTTTCGAAATTAATTTTAATTTCACCAGCAATCTCAATTCCATGGGTGTCGAAATGCTTTACAGCATCTTCGTAATGATGAGAAGAATCTAAAAGAGTTTTAGAAGGAATACAACCAACATTCAAACAGGTACCCCCTAGGGTACTGTATTTTTCAATCAAGGCAGTTTTCATTCCAAGTTGGGCACAACGAATTGCAGCAACATAACCTCCAGGTCCAGATCCGATAATAGCAACATCAAATTTACTCATCATTTAATTTTTAAATATTTGCAGTTCAAAAATACGAATGTTTCTTCCACTACCCTACTGTTTGAAATTTGATCTTTTAAATTTTAACACAATTATTCGGTAGTATGCGCATTAGCAAAGAGATTAATCCAATATATTGGCAGCACCTTAAATCGTATTGCCTTATGAAAAACATGCTCATCCTCAGTATTTTCGCCTTATTTCTTATTACAATCAATTCCCTCAAAGCACAAGAGATTACTCAATTTATTGGAGTTATTGGAAATCAATATTACGTAGATGATGTTCGTGTAAAAGGAAAAGATATCAATCAATTAATGCAAAACAATGCAGCAGCAAACCTCCACTGGAAGAAAGCCAAAACTGCAGATATTGCATTTGCCGTAAATACTGTTACTTCACTAGTTGTATATGATCAATTGTTAAGAGACAAAACTCTAGCCGGGGGTTTATATGCACTAGCTATTGGAAGCGGAATTATTGAAATATGGTCTGGGCTTACAAGCTTGAGTCGCAAAAAGAAAGCAATTCTAGAATACAATAGTGGTTTTGATAAAAAAGAAAAAGTAAGCCTAGTGCCTTTAGGAAATCAAAATGGAATTGGCTTGGCTTTAAAATTTTAAAGAACAAGGCCTTAGAGTTTGTTCAGAGAATCTGTTTTCTATTCTTGACTCCTGCCAAATAAAATTGTATTATTACATTTCATAATACATCCTATGCAACAAGCAACCAAACCGACCATAACCTTATGGGAAGCTCTACTTCCCGTAGTTATCTTAGTACTCCTATTGTCTTTTAATGTAACTGTTTATGGAGACGATGCCTTAGGGGGTTCTAATCAGTTCATACTACTTATAGGTGCTGCAGTAGCTGCTATTGTTGGCTTTAGAAATAAAGTTACTTATGATCAAATGATCGAAGCCATCGGTTCAAACTTGAAATCTACTACAGGTGCAATTCTTATTTTATTGTTTGTAGGTGCATTGGCTGGCACTTGGCTGTTGAGTGGAATTATTCCTGCAATGATTTATTATGGACTTCAAATTTTACATCCCAGTATTTTCTTACCTGCCTGTATCGCTATTTGTGCCATCATTTCGATTGCAACTGGGAGTAGTTGGACGACTTCTGCTACTGTTGGAATCGCTTTAATTGGAATTGGTCGCGCCCTCGAAATTCCAGTTGGAATGGTAGCTGGTGCTGTTATATCAGGCGCATATTTTGGTGATAAACTTTCCCCGTTAAGTGATACTACCAATCTCGCTCCAGCTATGGCCGGATCCGATTTATTCACCCACATTCGATACATGACCCATACTACGGTTCCCAGTATCATCATAACACTAATTGTATTTCTAATTCTTGGCTTTTTCCAGAACACTTCTGGAGCAGCAGATACCGATATTTTATTAACTAGTATAAAAGAGAGCTTTACAATCAATCTCGGATTATTCCTTGTCCCTGTATTGGTTATCTTTCTAATCATCCGTAAAACACCTCCCCTAGCTGCCTTGTTAGCTGGAACGCTTTTAGGTGGACTTTTTGCGTTGATATTTCAACCCGACTTGGTTGTAAAAATTGCAGGAGCAACTACCTTATCTGTTATAAGTGCCTACCAAGGTGTAATGAATGCTATCATTGGCGACATCAGTGTTACAACAAGCAACGAACTACTCAATGATTTATTTAGCTCTGGAGGAATGAAAGGCATGCTTGGAACTATTTGGCTCATTGTATGTGCCATGGTTTTTGGTGGTATTATGGACGCTATCGGTGGCTTACAAAGACTAAGTAATGCATTACTTTCTATAGCACAATCGACCTTCCAATTATTTGCGAGTACAGCTGCATCTTGTGTTGTTATCAACCTAACAGCATCTGACCAATACCTATCCATTGTCTTGCCTGGAAAGATGTTCAACAAGGCATTTGCAGATAAAAATTTAGCTCCCGAAAACTTAAGTAGAACGCTAGAAGATGCAGGAACAGTAACCTCAGTTTTGATACCGTGGAATACCTGTGGTGCATATCAGTCTGGTGTATTGGGTGTTGGTGTCGGTGAATATTTTATTTACGCAATCTTCAATTGGCTAAGTCCAATCATGACACTTATATATGCTTATTTTGGAATTAAGATCAAGAAGATCGTTTCCTAAATCCAATTAATCATTGAGCTTTGTATATAATGATTGATACAAAACCCAGTTGATACGTTAAATGGTTTGGAGTTCTTCCTTCTGCTATCAAAAAAACTTATTCAGTAGTAAATTAAACTAATTTTAGTTTCTCTGTGCTTTAATTTTAAAAACTATTTTTGTTGAAATTTAAAACACAGAACTATGTCAATAGTAGGAAAACAATTCCCAGATTTAAGTGTCAATGCAATGAACGAAATGGGCGATACCATTAGCGTTAATGTATTAGAAGAAGCAAAAAACAACAAAAAGAAAGTTCTTTTATTTTGGTATCCAAAAGATTTCACTTTTGTATGTCCAACAGAATTACATGCTTTTCAAGCTGCCTTAGGGGAATTTGAAAAAAGAAATACCATCGTTATTGGTGCATCTTGTGATACTGCCGAAGTGCATTTTGCTTGGTTAAGTACTGCAAAAGACAATGGCGGAATTGAAGGAGTAACATACAATTTACTAGCAGATAGCAACAGAAACCTGGCAAGTACTTTAGGTATTTTAGATATCTCAAACGAACGTTTTGACGAAGAAACTGGCGTACTTTTAGTTGATGGAGATAATGTAACCTACCGTGCTACTTACTTAATCGATGAAGAAGGAATGGTATTCCATGAGGGAGTTAATCACATGCCTCTTGGAAGAAACGTAAACGAATTTATACGTTTGATCGATGCCTTTACACACGTTCAAGAAAAAGGAGAAGTTTGTCCAGCAAACTGGGAAGAAGGAAAAGATGCAATGAATGCAAACCGTGACGGGGTGCAAGATTACTTAAGCACACACTAAACCAATACTTATGTTTCAAGAAATCACAGACGATTCACTTCAAGAATTAATTGACAACAACGATCAAGTTGTGGTGCAATATTCTGCAGGTTGGTGCGGCAATTGTCGGATCATGAAACCAAAATTCAAAAAGATGGCTTCGGAACACGAAGCCATCCCTTTTGTTTTGATTGATGCAGAAAAAAATCCAAACTCAAGAAAACTAGCAGACGTAAGCAATTTACCTACTTTCGCAGCTTTCAAGAAGGGTTCACTTGCAACGCAAGTACAAACCAACAAAACAGAAGTACTAAAAACCTTTGTAGATGAAACTACCGCTCATTAAACACATTTCGAATTTCGTTTCTGAAAACGATGAGGATTTCATTATTGAAACCTTAGAAGTTTTAGAGCATATAACAGAATACTCAGGTATCAAAGATGACGAAATTGATGTTTTAGGAGAACTCATTTCTAATCTATATGGTGCACTCGAAGTTCAAAAAGACATCAAAGCAGGTCAAAGCCAAAAAGAGGCTTTGAATGCTTTTATGAAACGAGTCCAAGGCAGTATAGACACCTAACAACTAGCCTCCTTTAAAGGGGGCTTTTTAGGTTTTTAATTCAATCATTATTTGTATTTTTGTACGAATTCAAAGCCTGAATGACTGCAAAAAAATCAACTTCACCTAGATTACCTAAATTTTCTGCTGCTACGCCAGAAAGGAAACGAACCCGTGAGATATTGTTTGGTGGGTTTTTAATTCTAATCAGTTTACTTCTTTTCATAGCCTTTACTTCCTATTTTTTTAGCTGGAAACAAGATCAAAGTACACTGAATGCATTGAGCGATCGTTCCGTTGAAACGGCAAATATTCTTTCAAAATTAGGTGCAGGATTCAGTCATTTTTTTATCTATAAATCATTTGGCCTTGCTGCTTATATACTCGCTTATTTATTTGGAGTAACAGGATTGATCTATTTTTTCAACACCAAAAAAGAACGTTTACTTTCTCAATGGGCTTGGGGACTCTATTACTCATTGTGGTTCGCTCTACTCTTTGGTTATTACTCAAACGTACTTCCAGTTTTTAGTGGGGTAATGGGGTTTGAAATAACCGATTTCATATCCGATTACATTGGCTCAATTGGGATGGGGACACTCCTGATTTTTGGAAGCCTAATTTTTATTGTGCTGCATTGGAAAATCACACCCGAAGCACTTATTTTAAAAATAAAACCTCTTTTTGAAAAATCGAATAGCACTGAGGAAGAATTTAGTATTCCACAAAAAAACGAGGAAGAAACCTATGGTGCCTTCAATAGAGAAGAGCATTCAGAGGACGAAATGACCTTATCAGTAGAAGCACCCCTTGTAGAAGAAACAAAACTGGAGATGCCTATCGTAAAGGTTGAAGAAACAATTGAGCCAGAACCTGAAGAAGAGCTGGAAATTGAAATCAACAGTGCCAAAGAAGATTTGGTTGAAACCAATCTTTCGCAACAGCTTGTTGACAAATATGGGTCTTATGATCCAACTTTAGAACTCAGTAAATATGTTTTCCCAACCCTTGATTTATTAAAAGACTACGGCGATGGAAGCATAACCATTAATCAAGAAGAGCTTGAGGCAAACAAGAACAAAATTGTAAATACGCTCAAAAATTACAAGATTGAAATTGCACAAATCAAAGCCAACATTGGTCCAACAGTAACCTTATACGAAATTGTTCCAGCTGCAGGAATACGAATTTCTAAAATTAAAAATTTAGAGGATGATATTGCCTTATCACTATCTGCACTGGGAATTCGGATTATTGCACCTATTCCAGGAAAAGGAACCATTGGTATAGAAGTACCGAATCAGAAACCAAGTATTGTATCGATGCGCTCGGTAATTGCCTCGCAAAAATTTCAAAATGCAGAAATGGAACTTCCTATTGCATTAGGGAAAACGATCAGTAATGAAACCTTTGTTGTCGATTTAGCCAAAATGCCTCACTTGCTCATGGCAGGTGCTACTGGTCAAGGGAAGTCGGTTGGACTGAATGCTGTTCTTACCTCACTACTTTATAAAAAACATCCTGCAGAAGTTAAATTTGTATTGGTCGATCCTAAAAAAGTTGAGCTGAACATTTACAATAAAATTGAGCGCCATTATTTAGCAAAACTCCCAGATTCTGAGGATGCAATCATTACCGACAACACCAAAGTAATTCATACACTCAACTCGCTCTGTATTGAAATGGACAACCGGTATGAGTTACTCAAAAATGGCATGTGTCGTAATTTAAAAGAATACAACACCAAATTTAAGGCACGGAAACTAAATCCTGATGATGGACATTGTTTCTTACCTTATATTGTGTTGGTTGTCGATGAATTTGCAGACTTAATCATGACCGCTGGGAAGGAAGTAGAAACCCCTATTGCTCGTTTGGCTCAATTGGCTCGTGCTATCGGGATCCATTTAATTATTGCAACACAACGTCCATCTGTAAATGTTATTACTGGAATTATAAAAGCGAATTTCCCAGCTCGAATTGCATTTAGAGTTACCTCAAAAATTGATTCAAGAACTATTTTGGATAGCGGTGGAGCAGATCAATTAATTGGACGTGGAGATATGCTCTATACCCAAGGAAATGATTTAACACGTATTCAATGTGCCTTTGTTGATACACCAGAAGTTGAAAAAGTTGTGGAATATATTGGCGCACAAAAAGCCTATGCAGAAGCGCATTTATTACCTGAATTTGTTGGAGAAGAATCAACAGCATCTGATATTGACATTAATGATCGAGATGCCTTATTCAGAGATGCGGCAGAAGTAATTGTAACCGCACAACAAGGATCAGCCTCGCTCTTACAACGTAAATTAAAATTAGGATATAACCGTGCAGGAAGGATTGTAGACCAAATGGAGGCAGCAGGAATCGTTGGCCCTTTTGAAGGAAGTAAGGCTAGACAAGTACTTGTTCCTGATCTAACTTCTTTGGAAC
>PXYQ01000108.1 GCA_003023645.1 Candidatus Arcticimaribacter sp.
AGAAAGCGGGGCTCAATTGCCCCGCTTTCACAAACTTCTTTTTCTTGATATATTAATGGGTTCCGTTCAAGGAACAAAGTAATTTTTCGTTTTACTATTTAAAACTAAAGGTTAATCCCGCGTGCTTTTCTAGGCGGTCTAAAAGGGCGTCTCCCATTGCAGTCGATGGAGTTAAAATGCCACTAATTTCGGGTAACGAATCTTTAGCCAAGCAAACTGCAGCTTCGCCCAACATCTTGGAAGTTGATCCATATCCCGGATCTTTATCGCCCGTTACTTTTCCTAATGCCGTAGACCCATCTTCTAAGGTTGCATAGAATCGGAGGCTGTAAAATCCGTTTTCCCTTTGGTCTTTAGTTGGACCTTCTCCCGGCTTAGGGAACATTCTATTGGCAACTCGTTTTAAAATTGATCCCTGCTTTGCAGTCATAAGTATTAAAGGAAGTGCAGACATAATGCCTTTCATTCTTCCCTTAAACCCTTTTCCACTCATCGTTGCTTCATCATATCGAAAATCATTCCCATAAGCATATCCACTCAATGCATTGGAACGTCGTACCACTTTGGTGTTGATTCCCGCCATAATGAACGGCCCAATCCAGCTTTTGGAAGTAGGGTCAAAAATCACTTTTTGTAGGTCAGGATGGTCTCCACCCTCTTGTTTGTCTGTTGGATTTAGACCGTAGGGATTTACCAAAACCTTATAAATTTCTTTGTCTTGCATGGCCTCTTCCAAAACCTTACTCAAACTTGCATATGTTCCTCCGCTTAATCCGCCACGCATTCCTGCTACTCGCATGCGAATTCGCTTTGCACGTTGTCCTTTTTGAGCTAAAGCTTCTTTTTGTGTAAAGTAAACGCCCATATCTGATGGAATGGAATCGAAGCCGCAAGTATGAACAATTTTCACCCCATTGGCTTGAGCTTCTTCATGATGTTTATCGATCATTTGTCTCATCCATTGAACTTCTCCAGCTAAGTCGCAATAATGAGCACCATAGGTAATACAAGCAGCTACCAACTTGGAGCCATAGGTAACATAGGGTCCTACTGTGGTACAAACTACTTTAGTGCGCAAAATCATGGCTTTCAAGCTTGCTTCGTCATTGCTATCCGCAACAACTATTGGTACCGAACTATCGGCAACCTCAGCACGAACCGCGGTTAGTTTTTCTTGGTTACGACCCGCCATAGCCCATTTAAGGTCGCCCTGGGTACCGTATTGTTTAAATAGATATGCTGCTACAAGTCTTCCGGTAAAGCCAGAAGCTCCCCAGACAATAATGTCAAATTCTTTAGTTGGATTCATATGTGGTTTTTAAATGCTGTGTTTTTCTTTAGGTTTTCCAGGGAAAAACATATTGGTGGTTTGTTGGTGTTTTTTATAATCAGGGCGTTTCTGGACGGAATAATATTCGGAAGGAACTGCTCCAGTATAATAAACCAAAGTGGTGTACATGATTCGAGAAACGTAGAGCAGCGATGCCAAAATACCCAAGCCAATAAGAGTGCCTTCGTTTGTGAAATATGCGTTCAAAGAAGGGAGAGATATTAATATAAGTGCGTTCCAAACCATCCACTCAGCAAAATAATTTGGGTGGCGAGTGTACTTCCATAGACCAACGTTACACACTTGCCTTTTCTTGCCTTCTAAATAACATTGTTTCAAGAATTTTTGTTTTTGTAAATCAGCAATATGTTCCAAAACAAGAAACATAAACCAGAGTACATAGCCTATAATTTCTAGGGGAGAAATAAATTCATTCGGATTGTTTGCTTGAAGCATGGCCGGGAGCGCCAAAAAAGTAATGTTGGCAAAACATTGGATCATGATTTCGTATTGCAGGGAAATATCTTCGTTCGTATACCCTTGTTTTTCCCATCGTTTCCGTTGAAACTGATAGCGTGAAAGCTCCGTGTCTAAATGTCCTTTTTTCCATAGAACCAGAGCTCCAGCTCCCATTCGCAATCCCGAAAACAAATACATGCCTCCAACAAGCCAGGTTCGAAGCCAATAGCCCTCTCCTAAAAACAACACAAGCAAGCCAATACAAACCAACCCCCAAGGCCATCCAATATCTACATAGGACATGCGTTTGGTTCTGTATGCCGGGATGCAAACCACAAGGATGAAAAGAAGCAATTGAATTCCCCCGTTCCAAAAGGTGAACGTTCGTAGAGTGTCACTCAATACAAAAAGTGCAATGCACAATGAAAAAGGAAGATAAACCAGACTTCGGTTAGTGAATTTTTTTAAGGCTCGGTTCATTACTGATTTTAATTATGAGTATCTGTAGGTTTTCTCATGTAAGATACAATTAATTATACCGTATTTGTTTATCCCTTCCCTAGGGAGTTTACACTGAGTTAAATTCAAAAAACACTCAAAACGATGGAATCATTTTGCAATTGTGATTTGGTGAAATCAATCTTTCAGATGCTGCCAAACATTCTAGGTTTTAAAAGTGTGTTTTAAAAACAACTCTCATAAAAAACAATCAATATAATACTACTGTTGTTTTTACTCTCGCAAAGGTGTTGTCAGTAATACTTCCGAAAAAACAAATTAAGATATTGTATCTTCTTCCCATAAACGTATTGATGTATTTTTTATACCTACCTATAGCCCATGAAAATAAATGAATTTAAGCTAGAACGCTATTTTGCAAAACATGAGTTCACCGCAAAATACTTACTCTCTAGTTCCGATTGCGATGGTTATGAATTGAAATATGTCTTAGCACAAGCGACTCAAAACGAATTGGATTTATGGGAAGGAATGGTTTTTGGCTATACCGAAAGTGAAGGAGATCCTTTGTTACGGGAGGCAATTTTGCAATATTATAAAATCAAATCCATAGAAAATGTTGTTGTTGCTACTCCTGGTGAACTGAATTTTATCAGCATGAATGTGTTGCTCAATCCAAGCGATCATGTGGTTACCGTTTCGCCCTGTTATCAGTCCCTATCTGAAGTCGTGAATGCCATAGGCTGTGAACTCTCGTTTTGGGAGCCCAGTTCAGAGATATGGGAATTTGATCCTGCTGATTTAGAAAAACTGATTCAAAAAAATACGAAATTAATAATCCTAAATTTTCCTCATAATCCAACAGGTGGTTATCTAACGCAAGAGCAGTTAGATGAAGTTGTTCGTATAGCCAGAAAACACAATATCTATATTTTTTCAGATGAAATGTACCACAAACTTATTACTGGTAGCACATCTGAATTACCGCCTATTGCCGATGTTTACGAAAAAGGGGTTAGCCTTTGGGGTACCTCAAAATCATTTGGATTGGCAGGTTTGCGGACAGGTTGGTTGGTGACCCAAGACGCTGATTTTCTTAAAAAAGTAATTGCCTATAAAGATTACCTCAGTATTTGTAATAGTGCTCCCAGTGAAATTTTATCGATCATTGCACTGAATCATTTGGATGCGTTTCTACTCCCTAATCTTGAAAAAATAAGAACGAATATTGAACTTTTCGATGCCTTTGTTACTGAAAACCCTATTCTATCTTCTTTTACTCCACCTAAGGCGGGTTCTACCTCATTTGTTCCCTTGGACATCAAAACCTCATCCTTAGCGTTCAGTAATCAAATGGTCGAGAAAACAGGTATTATGACTGTTCCGTCTGAAATGTTTAACCATCGTGGAAAGTATATTCGCGTAGGTTTTGGAAGAGCAAATTTCCCTGAGATGTTGGAAATTCTGGGCCAGTATTTAAAAACTTATTGAATAAGAAAACCTCCAGACGGAGGTTTTTTCTTTAATAAAAGTTGTTTTACTAGTTATTTGGCAATAATTCTTCAACTAATTCTAAGCTTACGCGTTGTTCACCAAAAATCATTTCTTTAGATTCGTTGTACAATGTTAAGTCTGTTGTCCAAGTGTCCCAACCAAACATTTCATTGTAATCCTCTTCCCATGTTGTCTCTAGCTCTGGGTTATTGTTTTCAAACATATTGTATCCAATATAAGAAACGTACATGTTGCGTTGTCCTCCTGATTGAAGTCTAAGAACAATTCTTGAAGCATCAGGCATCCTTTTTGCAAAAACCTTTCCAATACGTTCTACCCATCTTCCAAAATGATTTCGATGCGTTGGCTTAACAATAAAGGTGGTTTTTGTTAGGTGCTTGTATGGAGGATCATTGGGGTTTACATTGACATCTGCCCATTTGAGACGTTCCCAAACTTGTTTCCCTCCGTCAGGATCTGCGTATGGACTTACATTATCTTCCCAATATTTCCCTTCTTTTGTAGCATCTAAATCATAACTTTTAGACGTTTGAAACGGCATAATTCTTTCGTATACTCCTGCTTTATCACCAGTAGTGACTCTATAGGTTACAATAAGGTTTGTTGGATCAGAATTGAACTTTTTTGTTTTGATTGCAGCAGCTTTCAGAAACTTTTGTTCCATTCCGTCTTTTGCTTTGTAGTGGAAGGTATTCCAATATTCAACCTTTGCGTTACGCTGTGCAAAAGTGGTAAATGTGAAAGCAGATAGCAGTGTAAATAATAATAGTTTTTTCATTTGAATTTGATTTATTAACATAATCAAATATACAAAATTGATTGTTAATTGCAATTAACAATCAATTTATTATTTCCATGGATTAAAATCCAAACTGTTTTAAACGTGTTTTTTTATATTCCTCCGTATAATGTTTCACAACCTCTTGTTCAGTGCTTGTTTCCGTAAACTTCTTCCAGTTAGTTGTGTTTTCAGAAGGGTTGAAATCTACATTTTTTATAGTCCAAAGTTGAAGTTCATATAGTATTGGGTATAATTCAACACCTCGGTCTGTGAGATAATATTCTTTGATTTTTTTGTCTTTAGAATTTCTTCTAAAACCAATAATATCATAGGAGGTTAGTTTTTTCAATCGATCGACAAGTATATTGGTTGCAATACCTTCTGCCGACTCTTTTAAAAATTGAGAAAACGTATTTCTGTTTCTAAATAAATCGCGAATAATAATCAAAGACCATTTATCGCCCAAAAAGTTAAGGGATACCGCACATGCGCAAACTGATTCTTCTTTTTCGTATTTAATTTTGTCCATTACTTTACACTTTTCGTCCCTTTAATCATTGGTTTTGAAAAGAATTCTGGCTTATCTTAAACCCAGAATCTTATTCAGCTATCGCTTCTTGTAAAGAAGACAGAAAGTAGTCTTCAAATACTTTTTTATTTTCCATATGAGGCAAATGCCCAGCTTCTTCAATAAAATATTCTTTCATATTGGGTAGCAATTGTTTTAGCTTTTTGTCAAAATCGGCATAGACTACTACTTTATCGTGAACACCCCAAAACACATAAACAGGGAGCTCTAAAGAATCGATGGTTTGGTGAATCTTGTCCATTGTTGTCAGGTTTTTTTGAGTCGAGAGCAAAGCTTTAGCAAAGCCTCTATGAGAAAGTAGTTTCTCATATTTCTGTGGCCATTCGGGAAACTGTTCTGGTGCATAGAAATCTTCTAGCTGACCAACAGAACGGGTAGGATATGTCTCGATAAAGGATGATATTTCTTCTGGAGAAACAGCCGTATCGATTTGTGTTTCATAGTCTACAAAGCTAGAAGAAGAAACATAAAATAGAGCTTCAATTTTTGAAGCATCCAAAGCTGCCATTTTTGAGATGATTCGTCCTCCATTTGACAAACCAACCAAAACTGCTTTTTCAATACCAAGGGCATCCATTAGATCGAGTACTTGTTGTGCGCGTAATGCATCGGTCTGTGGCAGGTCGGGATTATCTGAATTTCCGCGCCCAAATAAATCCATCATCACAACGCGATATCCTTTTTCTTTGAGGGTGTTAAACGTTACTTCCCAAATATAAGAAGGAACTGAAAATCCATGAACTAAGATTATATTTCCTTTCGTTGATTCCCTATTTGCTTCTTCATAATAGGTGTATCCCTTACTTAAAAGCACATAGTCTCCATTATTTTCTTTCAATACTGCATCTCTAAAATCTTGATTTTTCTCAACGGACTCATAGAATTGTGTGCTTGATGTGCAAGCACAAAAAACAAGACTGAATAAAATTGTGTTTAGGAATAACTTCATTTTATAAATTTATTATTATTTGCAAAATAAAACTAATAATTGATGTTTATAATATTGTGTAAAGGTTTGTTACCTTTAGTTCATGAGAATCATAAATAAATTCATTTGAAAAAGATACTTTTTATTTCAGTACTACTACTCAATTTTGTTGGGTTTGCGCAAGAACCCATTTCAAAGAATCCTCC
>PXYQ01000185.1 GCA_003023645.1 Candidatus Arcticimaribacter sp.
TGGCTGCGTATGTGCCAACAATCTCACCATCACTTTCAGCGCGAGTTAATGCACCTTGATTGTAATAGCGGCTATCTAGCCTAGTCTCGCTATAAGGCTTGATGCCAATGGCAGCTAGTTCTTCTTTAGACCAGAGTACAAAGATGTTACGGGGATACTGAACATCTCCTATCGTCAAGCCTCGCGCTTTGTTTACTGTAAAACCTGTTTCTGTATTACCAACGAACCACATATTATTCTCCTGTGACTGCCATGTTGTTATCGGGCGTTACTAAATTTAAATGGGGTTTCTGCGAATGCTATAAAGAAAAAAGTTTCTCCATTATCATTCATATAATCGTGCGTACCTCGCTGCTTAAACCCGTTAGACAATAAATCAATATTCCAGTTTGCTGATACAGTTTCCGCATCACCCCCATTTGCCCAAAGAACATTGTTTATCATGTTATATGGCCCTCTCTCCGTATCAAAAATATTCCAAAACGCATCTAAATTTCTGCGAATTAAAACGTATTTGGGCCTGAAACCGCAATTCACAAATGTCCCGTCAGAATTTCCGTTTCCTGTGTATTGGCCGACACGAGAATGACCATCAACAGAATGAAAACAATAATTAATATAACTACTGCCACTTTCATTTACGTTATTTGCGTTAGTTTGAACAAGAGTTATTAAAGCGGATGCTGGAGTAATCCATGTAGCAGCGTCACTTGAGCTTGCGTTAATATAGTATTTTTTATTTGCATCATTAAATAAATAGGTCGCCCAATACGCTGAGTTAGTCATGTTTTTCGTAATTATGAATGTGGGTGTTTGCGACAGACCATGTGCAATAGTGGCATTGGCAGTATTGTTACCCACATATTTTACGATTGAGAATCCAGCACTAGGGTTGGCTGAAACTACTGAATCAATCGTGCCTGTGGTTAATGTTGATGCGCTTCCTCCTGCCTTCCAATTCCATGCAACGAAACCATCACCATTAGTATTCACCCCTGTAGCAGTTCCTAAAGAAAAACCATCAGAATCAAAACTGGTTAATCCTGTGACGGCTGTTGATTGAGCTTGATCTGTATTGGAAGATAAATGCTTGGTTGCTCCACGAACAACATCCAATAATTGATGCCCGTTTCCTGAGCTTCTGTTTTTAATCCACACAAAGTCTGGCGCAGAACCAAAGCCAACACCTGATATAGACCTATTAGCACCATTGCCCGTATAAAGCACAGTATTAAAATGCTCACTTGGAATCACATCAACATCTGGAAGTGATTTCGTGCATAGCGATAAAAAGCCCGTAGGTGGAGCGTAGAAAAAGTCACCAATGTCATTGGAGTCTTGGTTGCCTTGTGGGGTTTTTACCCCTGAAAAAGATGAGTCGCTACCAAAGTTGACCGCCCAAGCATTAGCAGCGTGGTATTGACTCCATGCTGGTAACATATTCCCCGTATCAGAAGCACCTACAGTCATTTTAGGTGTTGAGCCAGTTGATGGGTTTCCACTAAATAACCAAGTGTTATTCTTGCCGAACCATAATTTGCCAGTATCAGCATCATAGGCTACTTGAAGTATATCTCCCCAAGTGAAGGCTACTCCTGAACCTTCGTTAGTGGAAGAGCCACTATTAAAAGAATATAAATTACCATCACTTGCAGTATATATAGAATAAGCACCTGCCGTATCAATGCCTCCGTCCGTACCCCTATGCCAATTGGTTTTTGCAATACCAATAATACAGTCAACAGTGCCAGAACCGACCATGTATGCTTCCCAGTACCATTTGCCTGACGGCATACCTTGGCTGCCAAATATGTTGCTCCACCCTGTACCCGACTCCCCAACTCTCAAATTCCCTTGAGAAAACACTTCCGTTGATGTTCCCGTGGTGTCATCATGGATTGGATTAAAAGTAGCAAAGTTATTAGTCGGGCTATCAACCATCACATCACTTTCAGTCAGTCCACCTTCGCTAGTCCAATCGTTGTTGTTGCCAGATTGGTCGTACCAGTAGGCGTATTCACGGGTGTCTGCAAAGGCTGCGTAGATGTAAGTGCTGCCAGAAGCGTTCATCCAGACATGGTTACTTCCTAATTGAAAGCCATTAGATAAAAAAGAAATATTCCAAGATGTATCTACGTCTTCCGCACCAGAATCATCTGCTTGTAATTTATGGTTAATGGGGTTGGGGCCAGCAGAACGAGTGTTATCAAGCATTATCCAGCCGCCCGTAGAACTGCTACGTTTAATCATCACGAAAGCGGGATTGAAACCTGTGGTGACTACTGGCCCTGTGCTGCTGCCATTTCCACTGTATGAACCAAACTTGCTGTAGCCTGTGACACTGTGCCAACAATACGCTATGTAATCCTGACCGCTTGCATTTGTAACTGTTGCTGTTCCGATATTTATAGAAGATGTAGACGGATATGTGCTATTCCAAACTGTCGTTCCGCTATCAGAACCTCCCGTTTGTTCTAACTGCATCCAGTTTGTTGCAGGAATTTGAGTTGTGCCTACCGCCCAATTCTTTACAACGCTTCTGTTTTTTACCAACCAAAATTCTGGCGCAGATGCCAGACCATGCCCGATTGTGGCGGCTGAACCTGTGCCAGTGTAGCTGACTATTGATTGCCCATAGGCAGTATTAGCCCTGACAGAACTTGTGATTGAGCCACTGGTATTAGAGGCTGTTGTGCCTCCCATGTCCCAGTTCCATGCAACAAATTCACCATTATTTAAGTTTACTTGGGCAGTATCTCCCAGAGTGAATCCGTCAGTGTTAAAAGCTGTGAGGCTATTAGTCATTGAAGATTCTGCACTTGTCGAGTTGCTAGATATTCTATTTAATGGCCCACGAATCACATCAAAAAGATGATGGTCATAGGTTTGATTTCTAGCTTTAATCCAAGTCAGTGACGGGGAGAAGCCTGTTCCACCTATATACTGCCCAACCCCTTTGCCCTCATAGGTCACTGTAGAAAAACCTTCTACTGTATAGTCCTGCTCAAACGGCAGGTAAAACCCATTGGTTCCGTATGTTCCATCGTAGGCTATTGGCTTCCATTCTCCGTATATCCCTGTCTCACCGAATGAATCAGGTGTTAGTGCTTGTCCGTCTATGAAGTTGACTTCGCCCATGTATCCGTCAGCAAAGTAGCTTTGATCTGATGCCTTACCAATATTGTGCGGTTCTGTTGAGTTGATGTAAGTGACAACATCAAGATCAAGTGCGCCATATTGGTTTGCATTTGCTTGACGCTCTCCATTAACATAAACAATAAACCTATCTTGCTGAGTGCTGCTCACAGTGTTTAAAACAACAACAATGTGATACCAAGCCGATGGGTCACGGAAAACCGCTAGTGTTTCATAAGAGTAATCAATACCTCCAATAGATGTGTAAAACTGAAGTATATCGGTATTAGTAAACATCATTTGCGTCATAGTTCCGCTTGAACTTTGATACGCATCAAACAACGGCATACGAGTGCCGCCTAAATTACCCCTTTTAACCCAACCACTCCAAGTCCAAGTTTTACGATTACTAGCTGCGCTAGGTGTACGGGTTAGATATGAAGTATCATCGTCATTAAACCTAAGTGACTGCTCAATCTCATAATCACCTGTGCCAGCACCACTAGCACCAATGATTGTATTCTCGTTTAAGACACTCATTATTTTACGTCCAGGCTTGCGACTGCGTGAATAATTGTTGAACTGGCCACGACGTAATCAACGCGATCCACTGAGTTTGCGCTTGTTGATAATACCGGGGCGGTGCCGCCAGCAAATTTAAAGTTTGTTCCATACGCCAACGTGCGTGAACCTGTGCCATCCTGGGTAATAAAAAACGAGCCACTTTGCCCGGCGACTATATTTGTCGGGTTTGCCAGGGTGCGATTTCCGGCCAGGGTGACTGAAAAATTATTGGATAATGCCAGGTTTGTCGCAATGCTGCTTGCATCGGTCAAAGCCGTTATTTCGCCCCGCTGCCCGGCTGTGAATGTTTGAGCGGATGCCAACGCTGCATGGCCCAGGTTATCCGCTGCCAAACTGCCAATCGTTATCCAGGCATTGTTTGCTGCATTACGTTGTTTGAGCAAATTGGCCGTTGTATCAACCCACCACATGTGGGCGAACATATCGCTTGGCTCAGATGATGAACTGTTGTTGCTCGATATGGCACCCAAAATGGTGTTTAATTCAGCGCGAAAAGCCGCGCCGCTTTGGTTTGCTAAAACATAATCTGCATTAGACATTATGCGATCTCCTGGGCTGTAACTGATAATTCGGATATTTCGATGTTGTAAGCTGAGTCGTTAACACTCAGAACTGCTTTAAATTGAAAGGCGCGTTTGTTGTACTCATTGACGTTGAGTAATTCCCAGGCCGACCAGGTGGGGTTTGATGCCGGGTCGTCGACTGTGTGACGAACATAAACTTTGCAATCGCCGTTGGCGGTATTTGTGCCATCCCAATCGGCCCAACTGTCAATGCTGACTGACCGGCTATCCACTAAATCCAGCGGTTGGGTAACAATTGATTTTATGTGGCGCTTTAATTGCTGGCGCTTAACTGCTCCGGCATCAATGCCAGATGAAAACGTGTAGGTCCCGTTTAAATCAATACCGGCGTCGCCAATGTCAAACAAAACCACGCTGTCAATATCTGCCCAGGAATCAATGTTATTTTGACCCTCTAGTTTAATAATGCTGCCCAGTTTAATGACATCGTCAAAAGAGCCAGGGAAGTTTGGTTGCGCCTGGACAATACCAACAGAACTGAACGCCTGGACCGTATCGCCCAGGGTAGTGACCGACGTAATATCCGATTGGATGCCGCTTGAATCGGTGGCCCGGACAATATACGTTCCCGCCTGGAAGGGTAAAACGGCCACTGTTGCCGTGCCATTGAGTATTGAATTACCCACCGACACTGAATTGGACCACCCGGCATTTGATGTTAAGGACGAATGGCGAACTTCAATATACCCGCCGATTCTCACATCAATGTCGGTTGATTGGTCCCAGGTTAAAATGGTTAAACTAGATACGTTTTGGGCTGAAAAATTGGTTAACGCATTAGGCTTTGCTGCCAGGCCAAATATTTCGATTAGTGCTGTTTGCACCCAATCACTGGAAGCGCCCAGGGCGTTAATTGCCCTTATTCTGAAATAGTATTTTTTGGGTGCAATGTCTAATATTTCCACATCGGTATCTGAAACCGTGCCACCATGCAAATATTTAGTGCCGCCCTCTTCTTTGTATTGGATTTCGTATTGATTTACAAATGCGTCATTTGCGGCGGTCCAATTTAATTCGACTTTCGCTTTTACACCGGCACCGTTTTTTGTAATGTAAAGCGATTCGCTGACCGTTGGCATTCCTGGCACACCGACCAAAAACGGGTCCGGTAAATTAGTGTCCGGGATATTATTCGCTTCCGTTTTTACGGACCAAGGATAAATTGAATCCTGGTGTTCGACCAATGATATGGCCACCGTGCCGTCTGAATTAAGCGTTAATTTTTGGACCCTAAACGGCTTGGCGGTCCACCCTGGCGTCGAATGGGTCACGCTTACAATGTCTGCAACAGAGCAATTTAAGGCTTCGCTTGTGCTGTTGAACGTCACCATCAACGCATTTCTTGAACGCTTCAATGCAATTGATGCAATGTCCTGGGCGCTGTAAATGTTAGTCGTGCATGAAAGGTCCATATTTTTGACCAACTCGACGCCACCATCCTCTGTCAAATAACCTGTTTCCTCTGCGCTTCCGGCAATTGGGTATTCGATTTGGTTTAGCTGCCAGTTCGCAGATGGGTCCGGGAAGGTTGCCACTATTCTATTAAACTTTGTCTTTTTGGATTCGCTGCGAATAGATATGCCGCCAATAATGTGCGACTCGTCAAACGCAAATGTGGCGCTTCCTTGGTCCTCAATCACCAAACCATATTTGCCCTGGCTGTAGGGCATAATGCCGCGCATCGATGACAATATAACTTTGACGTTACTAATTAAACTTTGACCGGTATTTATAACTGCGTTACAAGTGAAAATCTTTTGGTTTGAACTGCCAGTGTAAGATGTTACCAGGGCGTCACACTTGTTAGCTGCCGTATTAAATAAAGTGTCGTCAATAAATGATGATGCCAAGCCTTTGCCATAGCGTGAATTCGTTAAATAATCCCGCAAACACAAGGCCGGGTTTGAACTGTTGGCCACGGTCGCTGTGG
>PXYQ01000109.1 GCA_003023645.1 Candidatus Arcticimaribacter sp.
ATTTTTATTAAGTTATACTAAGCTTCTTGGGTCTGTTACTACGCCCATTACCGCTGCAGCTGCAGCTACTGTTGGACTTGCCAATAAGGTTCTTGAACCAGGACCTTGACGCCCTTCAAAATTTCTGTTTGAAGTACTGACTGCATATTTTCCAGCAGGAATTTTATCATCATTCATCGCTAAACAAGCAGAACAACCAGGCTCGCGCAATTCAAAGCCTGCTGTTTCTAAAATATCTAAAAGACCTTCTTCTTTAATTGCGTTGAGTACATTATGAGAACCAGGAACCAGCCATGCAGTAACATGATCTGCTTTTTTACGGCCTTCAATGATTTCTGCAAAAGCTCTAAAGTCTTCGATACGTCCGTTGGTACAACTTCCAAGAAAAACAAAATCAATTTTTTTCCCAATCATGGAGTCACCTTCTTTGTAGCCCATATAATCTAGGGATTTTTTATAGGTAGCAACGCCACCTTTAAGGCTATCGGCCATTGGAATACCTCCTGAGATACCCATCCCCATACCTGGGTTGGTTCCATAAGTAATCATGGGTTCAATAGTACTTCCTTCAAAAGTATATTCTTTATCAAAGTTTGCATCGGCATCTGTTTTAAGAGTAGACCAGTAGATCATTGCCTTATCCCAAGCAGCATCTTTAGGTGTAAACTCACGATCTTTTATATATTCAAATGTTTTTTCGTCTGGAGCAATTATTCCTCCACGCGCACCCATTTCAATACTCAGATTACAAACGGTCATGCGACCTTCCATACTAAGTGATTTAAATACATCACCAGCGTATTCAACAAAGTATCCTGTTGCACCAGATGTACTTAATTGTGATATGATAAACAAAGCAACATCTTTAGGTGTTACTCCTCTCCCAAGGGCACCATTGACCGTAATTCGCATGGTCTTTGGTTTGGGCTGCATAATGCACTGAGTAGAAAGTACCATTTCAACTTCTGAGGTACCAATTCCAAAAGCAATAGCTCCAAATGCACCGTGTGTAGAGGTATGCGAATCTCCACATACTATTGTTGCACCAGGTTGTGTAATCCCATATTCAGGACCAACAACGTGAACTATTCCATTTTTTTTATGACCTAATCCCCAGTAGGAAATTCCATGAGCTGCTGCGTTTTCTTCAAGAGCTTGAAGTTGTTTAGCAGACAGAGGATCTTCTACAGGTAAATGCTGATTGATGGTAGGTGTGTTGTGATCCGCGGTTGCAAAAGTACGCTCAGGGCTCATTACTTCAACACCTCTGTTTTTTAACCCTAAAAAGGCTACCGGACTGGTTACTTCATGAACCAAATGACGATCTATAAACAGAACGTCGGGTCCACCTTCAATTTGTTGGACTACATGCGAATCCCATACTTTGTCAAATAATGTATTACTCATATAATTTTTATAAAATTAAACCAAGCCGATATTGCTTGCTTTGATGATTACTGGTATGTCTTCGTCGTTAATTTCTTTTTTAGAATCTGCTAACTTCAAAAACTCTTGATATACTTTATCTAATTGTAATTTATCTAATTCATAACCAACATTCTTTGCACGATACGCTAGTGCTGCACGACCACTTCTAGCAGTAAGAACAATTGCTGACTCAGTAACACCTACATCATGAGGATCCATGATTTCATAGGTTTCTCTATTCTTTATGACTCCGTCTTGGTGAATACCAGAACTGTGCGCAAAAGCATTGGCACCGACAACTGCTTTGTTGGGTTGTACCATCATACCCATACTTTCTGAGACCAGAAGACTTGTAGGGTATAAAAGCTTAGAGTTGATATTCGTATCTAAATCTAAATAAGGATGCTGACGCATAATCATTACAACTTCTTCTAAGGAAGTGTTTCCTGCTCGCTCACCAATTCCATTTATTGTGCATTCAATTTGACGTGCTCCATTCATTATACCAGCTATAGAATTAGCGGTTGCTAAACCTAAGTCATTGTGACAATGACAAGAAAGCACGGCTTTGTGAATACCCGTTACGTTTTCTTTTAAATATTTAATTTTTGCTCCATATTCTTCTGGAAGGCAATACCCAGTGGTATCTGGAATATTCAACACAGTTGCACCAGCCTTAACTACTGCTTCACATACACGTGCTAAAAATTCATTATCGGTTCTACCAGCATCTTCTGCATAAAATTCAACATCCTCGACAAAAGATTTGGCATACGTAACTGCAGCAACTGCACGCTCAATAATGGCTTCTTTATTAGAATTGAATTTGAACTTAATATGTGATTCAGAAGTTCCTATTCCTGTGTGTATTCTGGGACGTTTGGCATGCGTCAGCGCTTCTGCGGCAACCTTTATATCGTTTTCAACCGCTCGAGTTAATCCACAAACTGTTGCATTCTTAACTAATTTAGAAATTTCAACAACAGAATTAAAATCACCTGGGCTTGAAACAGGAAAACCCGCCTCAATGATATCAACGCCTAGAATGTCCAATCGTTCTGCAATGATTAGTTTACTTTTCGTATCTAATTTACAACCGGGGACCTGCTCTCCGTCACGAAGGGTAGTGTCAAAAATTTGGACATGCTCTTGAGCCATTTTATTATATTTATTGAAAGCTCTACGAATTTAGCGTTTATATGCACAATCTTATGATTTTTTGCTTACTTTTATTACGAAACCCACGGTGTTTTATTGTGAATAAAGCACTTTATACTAGTAATTTATAGTAAAAAACAATACAATGACTAACGATCAAAAAGAAAACCTCTTTGTTTTAATAAAATCTTTATCAAAATCAGAAAAAAGACAGTTTAAACTTTTTGTTGGACGAATGGAATCGAATTTAGATTCTAAGTTCCTGATTTTATTCAATTTATTAGATAAGATGGTGGTTTATGATGAAAAGTTGATTTTCAAAAAAGACTTTGTAAGCAAACAACAACTATCCAACCTAAAAGCACACCTATACAAGCAGGTCTTGATTAGTTTGCGTCTCAATCCGTCTCAGCAGAATAAAAGGATGCAAATTCGTGAACAACTTGATTTTGCTACTGTTTTATATCAAAAAGGACTATATAATCAAAGTTTAAAGATACTTGATCGAGCAAAAGCTACAGCGGTTAAACTTGAAGAGAAATACGCTGCCTTTGAAATTGTAGAACTCGAGAAAGTAATCGAATCTCAGTATATCACTCGAAGTATGAGTAATAGAACCGAAGAATTGGTTCGAGATGCAACATACTTTAGCAATCAAAATCACATATCAAGTCAGCTCTCTAATTTGTCATTGGAGCTTTATGAACGTTTAATTAAAACGGGCTATGCAAAGAGTGATGAAGAATTTCGTACGATCACTAAATTCTTTTTTGAGCGACTTCCAAGGTTTGAGTTCGACGAACTCGGTTTTAGAGAAAAACTTTGGTACTTCAAAGCACATGTTTGGTATAGCTTACTTACACAAGATTTTTTATCCAGTTATCGATATTCAATGAAGTGGGTCGATCTTTTCGAAGAACAACCAGACATGATCCCGTCGCATCCTGTATTTTACCTTCAAGGAAATAATTATTTATTAGAGTCTATTACTTTATTGAAGTATCCAATAAAGTTCCGTGAGGTATTACAGAAAATGCAAAAAACATTAATTAGAGTTGAGTTCCCTAAAAATGATAATTTAAGCTCTTTGGCTTTTCTCTACGAATATAATAATCGTTTTAACTTATATTTCTTGGAAGGAAATTTTAAAGAGGGTCAAGAAATCATTGAGCCGCTATTAAAAGAGATTAGTCATTTTGAAAATCAAATTGACGAGCATCATGTCATGATGTTTTATTATAAGATCGCATGCTTGTATTTTGGCTCTAATGATTTTGAAAAAGCCATTGTTTATTTGAATTTAATTGTAAACAATAAAAAGCTAAAAATGAGAGAAGATCTCCTTTGTTTCACTCGTTTATTGAATTTAATAGCACATTATGAAGCTGGTTTTGACTATCACTTAGATCAACACATTCGCGATACATTCAAGTTTCTTTTGAAAATGGGCGACCTACATGAAGTTCAGAAATCCTTAATTCGGTTTGTACGGAAACTAGGGAATATTTATCCAAGCGAACTAAAAGATGCTTTCCGGAAACTGCACGAAGAGCTAAAACAATACGAGCAAGATCCATACGAACGCAGAGCGTTTTTGTATCTAGATATTCAGTCTTGGTTAGAGAGTAAAATTCAAAACAAAACGGTAGCCGAGATTATACATGCAAAAGCTGCTGTAATTAATCGGAAGAACAGGCATCCCACAGAGCATCTTTAGGAAGAGGTGCAATACATTTTATTGGTTCTTTAGAAATAGGGTGTAAGATTTCAAGAGAACGTGCGTGTAAGTGAATACTTCCGTTTGGGTTACTCCGAGCAGAACCGTATTTCAAATCTCCTTTAATTGGACAGCCAATTGCAGTTAATTGAGCACGAATTTGATGATGACGCCCCGTTTCCAGTTCGATTTCTAGCAAAGAATAGTTGTCTAACTTTTTCTTAATCGAATATTTCAAAATCGCTTTTTTAGATTCTGGAGTTTCCTTTTTATGAGCGTACGATTTGTTTTGCTTTTGGTTGCGAACCGTCCAATGAATTAAAGTGTCTTCGACTGGGTTCGGCGTTTCTTTGGTAATGGCCCAATATACTTTCTTGGTAACCCGCTCTTTGAATTGTAGATTTAGGCGTTCCAGAGCTTTAGAAGTTCTAGCGAATACTATTGCACCACTTGTTGGGCGATCCAATCGATGTACAACACCCAGAAAAACGGCGCCAGGTTTGTTGTATTTCTGTTTGATGTAGGCTTTGGCAAGCTCAACTAAAGGGACGTCACCTGTTTTGTCTCCTTGAACTAAAACCCCGATGGGTTTATTAATTATTAATAGATGATTGTCCTCGAAGAGTATATCTAACTTCATGTTCTTTTTACTATAATTAGTATTGTTCTGACTCGTTCGGAAAATCTTTTTTCTTCACGTCTTTGGTGTATTGTTGAATCGCTCCGATAATTTCGGTATGTAAGTCTAAATAGCGTCTTAAGAAACGAGGACTGAATTCTTTACTCATTCCCAACATATCGTGAAGAACCAAAACTTGACCATCTACACCATTACCAGCACCAATACCGATAACAGGTATGGATACTAAAGAAGCAACTTTTTCAGCCAAATGAGCTGGCACTTTTTCTAGAACCAAGCCGAAACATCCAACTTCTTCAAGCATCTTTGCATCTTCTATTAATTGTTTTGCTTCTGCTTCTTCTTTTGCTCTAACCGTGTATGTTCCAAATTTATATATGGATTGTGGAGTAAGACCCAAATGCCCCATTACTGGAATTCCAGCTTGGAGTATACGTTCAATCGATGACCGTTCTTGGAAACCTCCTTCTAGTTTTACAGCATGCGCACCAGATTCCTTCATTATTTTAATCGCAGAACGAAGAGCTTCTTTAGAATCTGCTTGATAGGTTCCAAAGGGAAGATCAACCACAACAAGAGCCCTCTTAACGCCTCGTATAACAGCACTTGCATGATAGATCATTTGATCCAAAGTAATTGGAAGTGTGGTTTCATGACCAGCGATTACATTGGATGCTGAATCTCCTACTAGAATCACGTCTATACCCGCTTGATCTACAAGACCTGCAAGGGTAAAGTCATATGCTGTTAGCATGGCTATTTTTTCACCTTCTGCTTTCATTTTCAAAAGCGAGTGGGTGGTTACTCTATTGTAAGTCTTCTTTGCTACAGACATCGTTCAGATAATTTTCATCAAATGTACTCTTTTTCTTTTGAGTTTAATCGTAAAATGACATTCCTAAAGGCCAATTAATGGTACAAATGACATCTGTTTATGTATGACGCTGACAGCCTGTCAGTTTTTTTGTTGTGGCATACTACTTGACTATAATTTTGAAAATAAAATAAATTTGAAATGAGTAAAATAATTGGAATTGATTTAGGAACTACGAACTCGTGTGTTTCTGTAATGGAAGGAAACGAACCTGTAGTTATCCCAAATGCTGAAGGAAAGAGAACAACTCCTTCCGTAATTGCATTTGTTGAAGGTGGTGAAATTAAAGTTGGTGATCCTGCCAAACGACAAGCGGTTACTAATCCAACAAAAACGATTGCTTCGGTTAAGCGTTTTA
>PXYQ01000110.1 GCA_003023645.1 Candidatus Arcticimaribacter sp.
GCTTTTCCTTAGATCAAAAAGTTCGGCATTGTGGGTATAATTTGTTTACTTTGTTTGGGAATGGAAATACTTGGCTGATTGCACAGGTTTCGGACACCGAAACTATGAATTGTACAGTTGATGATTAGTGTTTTTTATTCGTTAATAAACAGATTAAGAAACACGTCACAATATGATTAAAATCATCGCTTTAGGTGGAAGTAATAGTAAAAATTCAATTAATAAAAAACTAGCTGTATACGCAGCAAATCAAATTGCAAATGCAGAAGTTACTGTGGTTGATTTGAATGAATTGGATTTGCCCATGTTCGGAATGGACGAAGAAATTGCAAATGGAATTCCAGATAACGTACATAAACTCAACCGCCTTATTGCTGCTACAGATGGTTTGGTAATTTCCTTGGCAGAGCACAACGGCTGCTATTCTGTAGCTTTTAAGAACGCTTATGACTGGTTGTCAAGAATAGATGGGAAGGTTTGGCAAAACAAGCCCATGCTACTTATGGGGACTTCTCCAGGCGTTCGCGGCGCGCAAACGGTACTTGGTATTGCTCTGGCTGGTTTTCCTCGCTTAGGTGGTAACATTGCAGCTGACTTTTCATTCCCTTCGTTTGATGATAATTTTTCTGATCAAGATGGGATTGTTAATTCTGAATTAAAAGAAGTATTTGATTCTAAGGTTGAATTGTTTGTGAATTCACTTTAGATTATATCAATTAATTTTTTAGTACATGATTAATTAGCATAAGTTTAAGGGTTTTATTTTAAATCCCCAGCGATTGATTCTATCGTTTTTAGAATATACCTTTACAACTTTGACCATAGCCTCATTATTTTCGAAAACACTGTGAACAAATTCGCTTTATTGGCTTGTTGTTTATTCATATTAATGTATTTTATTTTGCATTGTATACGTATCTTAATCATCATAATCAACTGTTTTTTCGACATATACAAGCAAATATATAAAAACAATAACATTATATCTATAATTAACATTATGTAAAATAGATAATTTAAAACAAATCCAACCTCCACTTTACTGAGATTATTTATATTTGAGAGATATAAAAAAATCTACCATGAAAATAGTTTCAAAAATTGTCCTCGGTCTACTTGCTGTAGTAATCATCATAGCTTCCTACTTATTATATGGAACCTTTATTAATCCGAAAAGTCCGCGGGATACCGTAACAATAACTCAAGAAGATTTAACACTTGAAGTTGACTACAGTCAACCATACAAGAAAGATCGTTTAATATTCGGAAATGCTGCTGACGGTGCTTTAGTACCGTATGGTACATACTGGCGTTTAGGCGCAAATTTCGCTACTACCTTCGAAACCAATAAAGAAATCAGTTTTGCTGGCCGCCCATTGGCAGCAGGAAAATATAGAGTATATGCTGTTCCTGAAGAAGATCACTGGGTAATTTCTCTTAATTCTGAATTTGGAAGTTTTGGCTATACCGAACCAGACTATGAAAAAGACATCATGAGTGTGAACATCGCATCGGCACAACTGATGTCAGTTGTTGAGCAATTTACCATTGACTTTGTTGAAGGTGATGACAGTCTTTCGCTTCGTTTTCGTTGGGATACTACATCAGTTTCTTTACCCATTAATTAATGCGATTTTCTTTTATAAATTTAATCAAAGCCCTTTTGTTTGTTGCAGTTTTGGGTGGAGCTACTTATTATACTATTGGTAAGATTCAATATAAGAATCAGCTAATGGATATGGAGGAATACAGTCCAAAATCTACTTTAATAGTTCCATCAAACGAGCTTATACATTCCAAATTTCCTTTTGTAGACGTGCACAACCACCAGTTTGATATGCCCGTTAAAGACTTATCGAAGCTAACCGCCGAGATGGATGGATTGAACATGGCCTTTATGGTAAACCTGAGTGGCTTTCGTGGTATGTATTTAACAAAGTGCCTAGAGAATGTAAAAGAGAACGCTCCTACCCGCTTTGGTTTGTTTGTCAATCTCGATTGGGAACAAATCGATGCTCCGGATTTTCTGGAAAATAACCTGACCATTTTACGTGATGCCAAGCTTGCAGGCGCAATTGGACTTAAAGTTTATAAAGGTTTGGGACTTACAGATACGGATTGGAATGGAAAACGCATTGCCGTGAATGATCCACGGTTAGATCCCATTTGGGCGGAATGTGGGGCTTTAGGCTTTCCGGTATTGATTCATTCAGCAGAACCTGCTTCTTTTTGGAAACCAAAAGACAAATTCAACGAACGCTGGTTAGAATTGAAACAAAAACCCGGTCGCTATCGTGATCCTGCCAAAGTACCATCCTTTGAATCCATCATCGCAGAACAACACGATATTTTTAGAAAAAACCCAGGAACAACCTTCATCAATGCACATATGGGTTGGATGGCTAACGATTTAGACCGTTTAGGAGCGCATTTAGATACTTACCCGAACGTAATGACCGAAATTGGAGCTGTATTGGCTGAGCTAGGTCGTCAGCCACGTAGAGCGCGCAGGTTCTTTGAAGACTACCAAGATCGAATTCTATTTGGAAAAGACAGTTATAACGTTAGTGAATACTATACCTACTTTCGTGTTTTGGAAACCCAAGATGAATATTTTGACTACTACCGAAAGCGACATGCTCATTGGAAAATGTATGGTCTAGGTCTTTCCGATTCTATTCTTAAAAAAATATATTACAAAAACGCCTTACGGATTCTTCCTTCCATCGACGCTTCCTTATTTCCAGAAGACGAAACAAAATAATATTTAAAAAACCTCCAAAAATAATTATGTCCCTAAAAAATATTAGAAAAGAAGTAATGCTGAGCCTAGAAAAGAACATTGATTTGTTCGTAGATAAATTCTTAATCTCAGCAGAAAAAATTTGGCAACCAACCGATTTTTTACCCAATTCTCAAAAAGATACTTTTATTGCTGAAGTTGAAGAAATCAGAGAACTCTCGAAAGATTTAGATGATGATTTTTGGGTGGTTTTAGTTGGCGACACGATTACTGAAGAAGCTCTGCCTACTTATGAATCTTGGTTATTGGATATAGATGGAATTCACCAAAACCCAGATAATGGTTGGGCAAAATGGGTTAGAACTTGGACCGCAGAGGAGAATAGACATGGAGACGTTTTAAACAAATATTTATATCTATCCGGCCGTGTAAATATGCGCGAAGTAGAAATTTCTACCCAGCATTTAATTACAGATGGATTTGACCTTGGAACATCATCAGACCCATATAAAAGCTTTGTATATACAAGTTTTCAGGAATTAGCCACCTATATTTCGCACAATAATGTAGCTAAAATTGCACGTAAAAAAGGGCATAAAGCACTAGCAAAAATGTCTAGAATTATTGCAGGAGATGAAATGCGTCATCATCAAGCCTATTCCAAATTTGTAAAAGAAATTTTCAAGATAGATCCATCGGAAATGATGCTAGCTTTTCAGCAAATGATGCAATATAAAATTATAATGCCAGCTATGCATTTAAGAGAATCTTTTGGTGCAAAAGGTGATGTATTCGGTGATTTTTCTGCTGTTGCACAAAGAGTTGGAGTTTATACCGGTTTCGATTATGTCGATATTCTTAGGAAGTTAAATACTATCTGGGAAATTGACAAGATTACTAACCTAACGCCAGAAGCAGAAAAAGCAAGAGATTATTTAATGAATTTACCCGACAGAATGTATAGAATTACAGAACGAATTGTCATTCCAAATACAAAGTTTGATTTTAAGTGGCTATTACCTGCATAGTCCAATTTGATCGTTCATAATTCATAATTCTTTTAAAATCTAACCTTATGCTTATTGTAAACACCCCGACAATTCCCAACAAAGAAATTAAAGAAGTCCATGGTCTAGCCCGCGGAAACGCAGTTAGAGCCCGAAATGTTGGGCGTGATATTTTCGCTGGTCTCAAAAATATTGTAGGCGGAGAAATCTCCGAATACACCAAACTCCAAGCCGATTCAAGAGAGCAGGCTTTACAACGTTTAGTTGATGATGCAGAACGTATGGGAGCTAATGCAGTTATAAACCTTCGGTTTACCACAACAATGGTAATGCAAGGTTGTTCAGAAATGCTCGCCTATGGCACAGCAGTAACCGTACAATGATTACGTTATTAATTGCACTAATAAGTGTAGCGGTTTTGATTTACCTTATTTACAATCGCATTCAAGAAAAAGAAAATGAGGATTTCGAAGATCGGGAAAACTAAACCCGTTCGCAGTATACAATATAATACCTTGGCGTAAAGTAGCGTAACAGCGGGCGAAAGCCAATTTTGTTAGGATCTGGAGAGGTCCACAGTTGTGCATCTACTATTTTCCAGCCTGTTTTTTGTAGTAAAAAATCGAATTGTTTTTTTTCAAATTCATGGTAATGCTTGTCCCAGTCGTCCTTTTCATTCCAATAGGCTTCTGCAAACCATAGTTTTAGTGGAACGGATGCAATTAGTTTATCAGCTTTCAACTCCTTCAGTACATTATACGGAGCCAACAAATGCTCAAAAATCTCGAATGCAGTAACGCAATCACAAGCAGTTTCAGCAACCGCTTTATAAGCGTCATCTAGGTTTTCGCCTTGCGTATTTTGGACAGAATATCCGGCCTCTTTTAAGAAGGGCGTAAAAGGGTTTTCGGTGCCTAAGTCCAGCAAGAATGACCCTTTGGGGAGGTGTTTATCTAAAAAAGCTAACGTTTTTTGATATCTCTTTTGGTGTGTTTTTGCTATGCTCATTACTCTTTTGTTCTGCCTGTAAACACATTTACGCCTTTGGGTAGTGGGTTTCCATTGGTACGTCTAAAACTAACGATTTGCCCGGTGTGGTACATAATGTCCGAAATCGGACCGTTGACCATGTTCCATAGTGGAAAAGTTGACTGCTTCCCTCCTCTTTCAAAAACGATTTCTAACGCTGCGAGTTCTTCGGGAGATTTATTTTTAAGATGCTTTGTTGCATCTTCAAGATAACGAAGGGTTTTCATTCGAAGCGCCGCCCAATCTGTTGGTGTATCTGCTGGTGGTCGAATGCTAACGGTATGCATTGAAGTGTTACGAATGATGTCAGAAAGGCCATAAATATGCTCTACTGTTTCCCAAATCGATTGACCACTATCGGAGGGTTTATACTTCAAATCGTCAGAGGTCAAGCCTTCTGTTGCCCAGTAAAAACGGTACCCCGCTCCTTCGATCATACGAACAAGGATATTACTCGCAACATAACTAGTTGCATCTTCTGGTATTGATTTGAAAGGAAGTTCTGAAGAAGTGTTTTCTTGTGCCATGGCAAAAGTATTAATAAGAAAGAAAAGTATAATTAGCGTACGCATTTGTTGTGATTTTATTCCTCTAAAATAGTATTTTAGCCTTAATAAAGCTTTTAAGATGCCAAAGAAATTAACCAGCCTTGCCGATTTAGCCAAAATGCAGTTCGAAAACTTGGCTCCAGATCCAGAACCACAGGAGTCAGTAGCGGCTGTCTTTGAAAAACAACATCTAGAAGCGCACTTCAGTAATAAGGGGCGAGCGGGGAAAACAGTTACCTTGATTAAGGGGTTTGATGGAGAAGTTCAAGATTTAAAAGCCCTGGCGAAAACTTTAAAAAATGCGGTCGGAGTTGGCGGGACAGTAAAAGATGGTGAAATCATCATTCAAGGGAATTATCGCGAACAACTTATAAAATTATTGTCTGCTATGGGACATCATGTAAAACGTGTTGGAGGTTAGTTTACCAAACAATAGGCTTTTGTCCACTCTTTATTAGATATTCGTTGCATTGACTGAAGTGTTTATTCCCAAACCAATACCCTCGATTAGCACTTAAAGGTGATGGGTGCCCACTGCTCAATATCAAATGTTTAGATGAATCAATTAGTTTTTGTTTTTTTTTGGCATATCCACCCCACAGCAAGAAAACAACACCACTACATCTTGCTGAAATTTCCTTAATCACATCATCTGTAAACCTCTCCCATCCCTGTTTTTGATGACTACCGGCTTCGTGCGCTCGAACAGTTAGCGTAGCATTGAGCAACAACACCCCTTGCCTAGCCCAACGCTCTAAATTACCACTGGCAGGATAGGGAATCTGTAGATCAGATTCAATTTCTTTGAATATATTAACCAATGATGGCGGATGCTTCACCCCTTCT
>PXYQ01000111.1 GCA_003023645.1 Candidatus Arcticimaribacter sp.
AGTAGGGATAAACTTAATTTCATTGGGAAAGAAATGAATCTTTTGGATCTTTTGGTTTGCACTGGGAAGAAAGATGGTTTTGGAGATGACATTTACGGCAACATCCTCGAAGCGCTCATCGGTGCAATATTCGTGGACAAAGGTTATGAAAAGTGTAAGAAAATTCTAGACATTATTTTTTTTAAACCCTATATCGAACTGAATACTCTTGAAAATGAGGTTGTCTCCTACAAAAGCTTACTGATCGAATGGAGTCAGAAAAATAAAGAGAATTTAGTTTTCGAAACAGAAGCTGACAGCGGGATGGATCCTGACATCAATTTTTACTGTAAAATAGTACACAATGATAAAGTTTTGGCGAAATCGCGAGATATCTCTAAGAAAAAATCTGAAGAAAGAGCTGCAAAAAAGGCAGCTCGAATTTTAAAGCTTTAAGCAAAACGATAACGTTTTTATTACAGTTTAACCTTCTATTAACATGGATACTCATTGGGTTTTCAGGAAATGAGTATCTTTGCATGTTAATGAGCTATAAGAAACACCATCTCGGGAAATCAGTAGAAGAAGATTCTTTTTCATTAATTGCCATCCATACTTCGATAGAAGATTTTCAATTGGCGTATTTCATCAATCAAAGTTGTGCAACTCAATTCAAAAGAGATCATAATCTTTATTCTTCTCATTTGAAAAGAAATGTAAACGGAATGGTTTGGGAAAACAGTTGGGATGAAGAAACCTATTGGCATTTATTTCCTAATAAGTTTGTGGATAAAAAAAAATCTAGTCAACAACCCAATTTATTATTTGAGGAAAATTACTTCATTGAACAGTATATTTTACCTGAATTCAAGCAGGTGAAATATTTTATTAAAAAACCAGAAGACACGACAGACAGTTTATTTATAAAGAAAATTCAAGAGCTTCCAGAGGTGCAGATTGCTTATAGCATTGCTGAAAAAGCCATAAAATCAACCAAAAACATAATCTTTGACTAATGCCATTACTTAAAAAAACAAAAATAGTTGCTACACTAGGACCAGCATCGGAAAGCGAAGAAGTTATCAGAAAAATGATGCTCGCTGGAACTAATGTCTTTAGAATAAATTTTTCTCACGCAGATCATGATGATGTTGCAGTCCGCATCAAAATCATCAGAAAACTAAGTGACGAATTAAAACTTCATATCTCTATATTAGGAGATTTACAAGGCCCAAAACTAAGAGTAGGTGTCATAGAAGAAGGTGCCGTAGTTCATCCTGGAGATCTTGTTGAATTCAACACTGCTGCGCCTTTCGAAGGAAATGCGAAGTCTGCTTATATGACTTATCAACGTTTTCCATTGGATGTAAACCCAGGAGAACGCGTTTTGTTAGATGATGGAAAATTGATTTTTGAAGTTGTTTCTACAGACAGAAAAGAAATTGTTACTGCCAAAGTAATTCAAGGTGGGCCGTTCAAATCTAAAAAAGGAGTAAACCTTCCCAATACAAATGTATCTCTTCCTGCTTTAACCGAAAAAGATATAGAAGATGCTATTTTTGCAATTGAGCAGCAAGTCGATTGGATGGCACTTTCGTTTGTTCGAAACAGTGAAGATTTAATTGAACTTCAAGATCTTATCAAAAAGCATTCGGATTATAAAATTCCTATCATTGCTAAAATAGAAAAGCCAGAAGCTATCGAAAACATAGATAAAATCATTGCTTATTGTGATGGTCTTATGGTGGCTCGTGGTGATCTTGGTGTAGAAGTTCCTGCTGCTGAAGTTCCTTTAATTCAAAAGAACTTAGTTCTTAAAGCTAAAAAAGCACGTATCCCAGTAATCATTGCTACACAAATGATGGAGACAATGATCGACAGTCTAACGCCTACAAGAGCTGAAGTAAACGATGTTGCAAACTCGGTTATGGATGGTGCAGATGCCGTTATGCTCTCTGGAGAAACTTCTGTAGGTGACTACCCTGTTCAAGTAATTGAAACAATGACTTCGATTCTAAAAAGTGTTGAAGATTCTTCTTTGATCAATGTTCCACAAACCCCTCCGAACATTCGTACCCCTCGATTCATCACAAAATCAGTTTGCTATCATGCCGCACTTATGGCAAATGAAATTAATGCTAAAGCGATTTGTACACTAACGAATAGCGGTTACACTGCTTTTCAAATTTCTGCTTGGAGACCTTCAGCTGCTGTCTTGGTTTTTACTTCTAACAAACGCATTCTTTCACAACTCAATTTACTTTGGGGAGTAAAAGCATTCTATTACGATCGTTTTGAAAGCACCGATAATACGGTAGAAGAAGTTAATAAAATTGTTGAAGCAGAAGGTTTTGTGAAGAAAGGTGATATGCTAATCAACCTAGCGGCTATGCCTATTATAGACAAAGGAATGGTTAATACATTACGGGTTTCTCTGATTTAAAAAGGCAAACTTAACTGTACCTCTATTTTTTCTTTTGGGAGTTCTGATTTTTTCTTATCCGACGTATTGAGATTTGAGATTGTGATTCCCAAAAGACGAACGGAGTTTTGGAGTTTTTCCTGATATAAAAGCTGCATTGCATGCTCAACAATCATGCTTTTATCTGAAATAAAAAAAGGTAGGGTCTTACTTCTTGTTTGTTGTACAAAATCAGAATACTTAATCTTAAGGGTAATTGTCTTTCCAGAATGTTGATAACGCTGTATCCGCTTGTCCAACTCTTCTGCTATGGTTATGATTTTATCTGAAAGATACACTTCACTGGTCAGATTTTCATGGAAGGTGCGTTCTGCGCCAATTGATTTTGGAGAACGAGTAGGGACAACAGGGCTGTTATGTATACCTCGAATCGCATTAAAGTAATAACACCCAGATTTACCAAAGTGCTCTGTTAAGAAAGCTTCTGTCTTGTCTTTTAAATCTGCTCCAGTAAAAATCCCTAAATGATACATTCGCTTGGCTGTAACCTTACCAACACCATGAAACTTTCGAATCTCCAACAACTCTAAAAAGGAAAGTACCTCTTCTGGTGGAACTGTCTTTTGTCCATTTGGTTTGTTGTGATCACTAGCGATCTTAGCTACAAACTTATTTACAGAAATTCCTGCCGAAGCATTTAAACCTGTAGACTCTAGAATACGTTCACGAATTTCAGTTGCTAAAACACTAGCAGAAAAAGCATTTTTTTTATTTTGAGTAACGTCCAAGTACGCCTCATCTAAAGAAAGTGGTTCGACCAAATCAGTATACTCAAAAAAAATAGCCCGAATTTGAGCAGAGATCTCTTTGTACCGATCAAACCTTGGTTTAACAAAAATAAGATGGGGACAATTTCGTTTTGCTACTACTCCACTCATCGCACTACGAATGCCAAACTTCCGAGCTTCATAACTTGCTGCAGCAACTACACCTCGATCGCCTCCTCCACCTACGACAACAGGTTTATTGCGTAGTTCAGGATTGTCCAGTTGCTCAACCGATGCGTAAAAAGCATCCATATCAACATGAATAATCTTTCGAATGGGGTTTTCCTGATCCATATGCTAAATTACATATCTTTAATGGGAATAAAACTATGATCGAAATGATTGAAATAGAACGAAAATTTTTAGTTAATGCATATGATTACAGGAAAGAAGCACATCGGAAAACAAAAATCATTCAAGGTTATTTGACAAAAGACCCAAAAAGAACAGTTCGTGTGCGAATTCGAGAAGATCAAGGCTTTTTGACGATTAAAGGTTTGTCATCAGAAGATGGTCTGAGTCGTTTTGAATGGGAAAAAGAAATTCCATTAAACGAAGCACAAGAATTGATTACACTTTGTTTACCTACTGTCATAGAAAAAACAAGATACGAAGTTACTTATAAAGGGTTTCTATTTGAAGTTGATGAGTTCGAAGGAACCCATAGTGGTTTAGTACTAGTAGAAGTAGAATTAAATACTCCTAAGGACATTTTTGAAAAACCTAATTGGGTGGACAAAGAAGTTACTGGAGATGAAAAATATTATAATTCTTTCTTATCCAATTCAAAATAAAGAATTGAAAAAAGTATCCATACGCATGTCGTGGATATCAAGAACTCTTTTTAAACTTTTCAATGTGCAGTTAGTACCCTTCTCCATCTTCCAATATTGAATGCGACTAATTTTATTGTCCCATGCAAAAACTTCATAACTTTTGTAACCTGCATTTACCCTCAGCTTCTTTAATTCACTACCGATGCTCGTTTTTAAAGATTCAAACGCATCTGATGATTCAATCTTGCTCATTTAACTTGTGTTGGGGGTTAATTTAAAGCAAATAACACGATAACCTCTTGGAGGATTTACGCAAAAAAATATGTTTATTAAAATTACACGAACCATACATCGAATATACTCTATAAACTAAACAAAATTCAACTTCACATGAAGCGTACCATTCTTTAATTTCCTTAGAATGAGCATCTTGAAGTTGGATGTATTTTTAAAGTTGGATGTATTTTTAAACAAAAGAATATAATCATTTGATTTATATTCCCTTATGATTATTTCTAATTTTTATCTAACACTTTTAAAAACCAAGCTAACTCATAGTCAAATCATACATTTCTTGAGCAACCTCCTCATATCTCAAAATATTATTTTTAGGCTTAGAAATGAAAATTATAACATAATAAGGTAGTTTAGTTTTATTTATTTATTTTCATAAATTTTCACATTCAACTCGCCTAAAGCGTTCATATGGGCTCTGTACATTCCAGGAGTATTGAATTCCATTGCAACATTTCCTTGAGTATCTAGAACAACTACACCTCCATCTCCACCTAAATCTTTAACCTTTTGCAGTACAATTTTGGAGGCTTCTTGAATACTTAGATTTTTATACTCAACCAATGCTGCAATATCATGAGCAACTACTGAACGAATAAAAAATTCACCCCAACCTGTTGCAGAAACACCACAACTAGCATTATTAGCATAGGTCCCGGCCCCAATAATTGGAGCATCTCCTATACGATCCCATTTCTTATTAGTCATTCCACCTGTAGATGTACCAGCTGCTAAGTTACCCTGTAGATCCAATGCTACACAGCCCACAGTTCCAATGCGTTGATTTTTAAAATATTGTTCCTCTAGTGCGTTTAAACTGAGTTTTTGGCTCGCCTCTTTTTCTTGCACTCGCTTCAGGGCATCTAGACGCATTTCGGTTATAAAATACGATTCAGATACTGTATCGAGACCTTGCTCTACTGCAAATTGGTCAGCTCCAGCTCCTGCAAGCATTACGTGAGGAGAATTATTCATAACCATAATTGCTGCACTAATTGGATTTTTAATATGCTTTACTCCAGCTATTGCACCTGCGTCGAGTGTTTTTCCATTCATAAAAGAAGCATCGAGTGCGATGGACTCATCTGCAGTAAGAACAGCTCCTTTCCCAGAATTAAAAAGAGGAGAATTTTCCATCACATGAATAGTTTGCTCAACTGCATCTTGACTTGTACCACCCGCTTTAAGGATCGCATGACCAGTTGCAACAGCTTCTGTCAATTTTTCTCGATAAGCTTGCTCCATTTCAGGAGACATATTCTCTTTAAGAATTGTACCAGCTCCGCCATGAATAACAATTCCAAAAGTAGGTTCTTGATTTTCTTTCACTGGAGTACAGCCAATAACAAATAGAAGTACTAATATGCTTAAAATATGTTTCATAGAGTAGTTTTCAAATTAATATAATTGAACTAAGATAGAAAATCCTTTTATTATAAACATTATTGACCGTGATTTTAGAATAAGTTTTACATTTAGAGGATATTATTAAAACACTTAGTTCATGTCTGAAAATATTGAAACGCTTTTAAAGAAATTAGATATTACTAAAAATCAGCTTGGCTGTTCTACTGGTTCTAGATGGTTTGCAAATGGAGATGAGATTACAGCCGAGTCTCCTGTAGATGGCTCAAAATTAGGAACTGTTCGTGCAGCATCCTTTGAAGACTATGAAAAAGTTTTACAAACTGCGGAAGAGGCTTTCATCAGTTTTAGAAAAATTCCAGCTCCTATACGTGGGGATATGGTGCGTCAGTTTGGGAACGCTTTACGAGATAAAAAAGAACTTTTAGGGCAACTTGTTTCTTGGGAAATGGGGAAATCTCTACAAGAAGGCTATGGAGAAGTTCAAGAAATGATTGACATCT
>PXYQ01000112.1 GCA_003023645.1 Candidatus Arcticimaribacter sp.
CATTGCAATTTTAGGGAAAATTAAAAACACGGAATACTACAAAAACATTAACCGCTTCCAAAAGGACATTGAAGTGGATGATCGCATATTGATTTTACGATTTGATGCGCAGCTCTTTTTTGGAAATCAAGACTACTTCAAAAAAGAATTACAGAAACAAGTTGTACTCAAAGGCGAAAACCTTGAGCTCGTCATAATCAATGCAGAAGCGATCAATTATATCGATTCGAGTGCCCTGAACATGCTCGAAAAAGTATGTGGAGACCTAAAAAAAACAGGTCTAAACATAATGATCGTTGGTGCTATAGGTCCCATTCGAGATATTATTTTCGACCATGCATTGATTCGTATTATCGGTTCCGGAAACTTGTTTATAACAACCTCTGAGGCTGTTAATACATTCCTAGATGGCACTGTAGTATCAGAAATTCAGAAAAAAATAACACATCAAAATCTTACCGTAACAAATGTTACCAAGAACATAGGAAAGGAATACTAATTTTGTTCCCATACAAAACGAGTAATCAAAAAACACTAAAATGAAAATTGAACAAATTTATACTGGTTGTTTAGCACAAGGTGCTTATTATATAGAAAGTAAAGGCGAAGTAGCTATCATTGATCCACTAAGAGAAATCAATCCTTATCTTAAGAAGGCAAAACAAGATGACGCCAAAATCAAATATATTTTTGAAACTCACTTTCATGCAGACTTTGTAAGCGGTCATGTTACTTTATCCCAAAAAACAGGGGCTCCAATCATCTACGGCCCAACAGCCAAGACTACATTTGAATCTCTAATTGCTCATGATGGGCAGCGTTTTACTTTAGGCGACATCACCATAATTGCCTTACATACCCCAGGTCATACACAAGAAAGCACAACCTATTTATTACAAGACAGTAACGGAAAAGATCATGCGATTTTTAGTGGAGACACCTTATTCCTTGGCGATGTTGGTAGGCCAGATTTGGCACAGAAAGCAGCTGACATGACCCAAGATCAATTAGCCGCTATGCTATTTAATAGTTTACGAACCAAGATTATGCCGTTGGCAGATGACGTAATTGTATATCCAGCACACGGAGCAGGTTCGGCTTGTGGGAAAAATTTAAGCAAAGAAACTATTGGTTCTCTTGGGGAGCAGAAGAAAACAAATTATGCACTTCGTCACGATATGACCGAAGCAGAATTTATAAAAGAAGTAACCGATGGCTTACTTCCACCTCCGCAATACTTCCCTCTCAATGTTCAGTTGAATAAAGAAGGCTATGAAGATTTTGAAGAAGTACTAAAAAGAGGGACACAGGAATTTTCAGTAGAACAGTTCGAAGAACAAGCAAAAAACACCAGCGCAATTATTTTAGATGTACGCAACCAAGCAGACTTTGCTAAAGGGCACATTCCTGGTTCCATTTTTATTGGAATCGACGGAGGGTTTGCTCCTTGGGTGGGTGCGCTGATTGGAGATGTAAAACAACCACTTCTTTTGGTAACTCCAGAAGGACGTGAGCAAGAAACCATCACCCGTCTTTCTCGTGTAGGTTTCGATCAAACGCTTGGAACCCTCAAAGGTGGTTTTGCCTCTTGGGAAAATTCAGATAAAGAAATTGATACGATTCATTCGATCAGTGCTGAGGAATTCAAAGAAAAAAGCACGGATTCTAGTCCAATATTTGATGTTAGAAAACCAGGAGAGTATGCTTCTGAACATCTTCCAAAAGCAAAAAATACTTCTCTAGATTTCATAAACGAACATTTGAACGAATTTCCTGAGCAAGAAAACTTTTACATTCATTGTGCAGGCGGATACCGAAGTATGATTGCTGCCTCCATTCTAAAAAGTAGAGGGATTCACAACCTCATCGATGTAAAAGGTGGTTTTGGAGCTATAAAAGAATCGGGTATGGAAATTACAGATTATATTTGCCCTAGTACTTTATAGAAATTAAACGGACACATGATCACGTACTTAACAGATTTAGGCCTAAGCAATAACGTTTCGCATGAAAATGTGCAAGAATTTTTATCTCCAGATGGAGTCTTGTATGTTGTAATGAATCGTCCAGAAGTGCAAAATGCTTTTAATTCGGAGCAAATAGTTTTGCTAACGGAAACCCTTGAAAATGCAGAATCCAATCCTGAAGTAAAAGTGGTTGTCTTGTGTGGAGAAGGGAAAAACTTTTGTGCTGGTGGTGACATTAATTACATGCAAAATATGGGCCAAAACTCGTTTCAAGAAAATAAAGAAGACGCCCTTCAACTTGCACATTTGATGCATACGCTAAACGAATTTCCAAAACCTACCATTGCACGAGTCAATGGAGCTGCCTATGGAGGTGGAGTTGGGTTGGTGTGTTGTTGTGACATGGCTTTTGGAACTGAAGAGACCAAAATTTGTTTGAGTGAAGTGAAAATTGGAATGGTTCCTGCCACTATTGGGCCTTATGTAATCAATGCTATTGGATTACGAAACGCACATCGCTTAATGCTAACTGCAGAAGTAATGCAAGGGCAAGAAGCCGTTAATTGCAATTTTTTAAACGACATCTTCCCAACAACAGAATTCAATGAAAAGGTTGATGCTGTAGCGCTAAAAATCACAACCAATGCTCCTAATGCACTACAAGTCACTAAATCCGTATTGTTGAACCTAGCCCACCAACCCGTTGATGAAGGTGTTATTGACTATACAGCTGACGTTATTGCAAACGTGCGCGAATCTGATGAGGGTAAAGAAGGGCTTACGTCCTTTCTGGAAAAAAGAAAGCCAAATTGGTCTACACAAAATTCGAAATAAATCAAAAAAGTTTTATCAAGCTTTGTTCGATAAAACCTGATTTTAGGCACTACTATATTTCATGAAAAAATATTTTTAAGCGTATTATTGACTCTTGGTATCACATTAGTTTTTGTGTAATCATCAGCAAATAGAAACTCGCTTTCAAAAAATAATTTTACATCTACTGAAGTAGTTATACTGACTCAGATATTCACTTTAAAGGGGGGGGGTATATTAATTTACCAGACATAAAAACTACTGCATTGAATAGTGATGGAGCGAAACAAAAATTTCTTTTTTCGCAAATCAACATTTTACTTGGAGGGATCATTAAACTGAATAAAAAAACTGTGTCTAAGGAGTCTGTAGAATAAACTTAATGTTTCAACTCTCGAATGATTTCTAGCGTATTTTTGACATCCTCTGTCAATTTAGAATAGGATTCATTCGCTAGTATTTCTTTAGAAATAAGTTTTGATCCCATCCCAACACAAGTTACTCCAGCATCAAACCAACCTTTTAGGTTTTCAACTTCTGTTGAAACGCCCCCAGTCGGCATAATTGATGTCCAAGGTTGTGGTCCCAGAATAGCTTTTACAAAACCAGGTCCATAGGTGCTTCCAGGGAAAAGCTTAACCAGCTCACAGCCCAATTCTTCAGCTCGAGCAATTTCAGTTAGTGAGCCACACCCTGGTGACCAAAGAACCTTTCTACGGTTACATACTATAGCAATATCTTCTCTAAATACTGGGGTAACAATAAAGTTAGCTCCTGCAAGCATGTATTGAGATGCTGCTGCTGCATCCGTAACCGATCCAACTCCTAAAATCATTCCAGGGAGTTCTTCGATTGCATATTTAATTAATTGGTTGAATATCTCAAAGGCAAAATCACCACGGCTGGTAAATTCCATCAGGCGAGCTCCACCATCGTAGCAAGCTTTTAAAACTGCTTTGGCTACGTTTATATCCTTGTGGTAAAATAAAGGAACCATACCCGATTCCTTCATTTGTTGTATAACTTCTAGTCTTGTATATTGTGCCATAATTCAATTATCGAGCAACACGCCCTGAGGCATCTCCACTCATTAGTTTTTCAATTTCAGGAATAGTCACTAGGTTAGCGTCTCCTTTAATGGTGTGTTTTAAACAAGATGCAGCCACTGCATAATCTAATGCTTTTTGATCATCTTCTGGATAATGAATCAATCCGTAAATTAACGCTCCCATAAAAGAATCTCCTCCTCCAACACGATCTACAATATGTGTGATTTGGTACTTTGCACTTTCGTACATCTTTTTACCATCATATAGAACTCCTGCCCAGGTATTGTGAGAAGCAGAAATTGAACCTCGAAGAGTTGTGATTACTTTTGTAGCGCGTGGAAATTTAGCCTGCATTTGCTGACATACGGATAAAAAAGCTTCTGCTTTCACATCTTCTCCTTGTGTGGTAATATCCAATCCTTCTGGCTTAATACCGAAGTGCATTTCTGCATCTTCTTCGTTGCCTAATATGATATCACAGTACGAAGTTAATTCGGTCATAATGCCTTCACGATCTCCATCATAATTCCACAACTTAGCACGATAATTTAGATCTGTTGAAATCGTAATACCCATTGAACTTGCTACTCGAACTGCTTCTAGACATGCGTCTGCTGCGCTCTGAGATATTGCAGGCGTAATTCCTGTCCAATGGAACCATTGTGCATCTTTAAAAACCTCACTCCAATCAACCATTCCGGGTTCTATTTCAGACATGGCAGAATGAGCACGGTCATAAACAACTTTACTCCCTCTACTTACTGCCCCCGTCTCTAAAAAATAAATTCCTAATCGATCTCCACCTTCAACAATATGTTTTGTCCCTACGTTGCGTTTTCTCATTTCCATGAGTGCACACTGACCTATATCGGTTTTAGGGAGACGAGTTATAAATTCTACTGGTACATTATAATTAGCAAGTGAGACAGCTACGTTAGATTCTCCACCCCCGTAAACAACGTCAAAGCTGTTCGCTTGAGAGAAACGTAAAAAATTCTGTGGAGCCAATCGTAACATGATTTCCCCAAATGTGACTACTTTTTTCATTTAACAATTCAGATTATAATTATTATTTAAAACTTAAATACATCAACTCAATGATAATGTTTTTTACTGTATCAAATTGAAATCTTCCACAAAAAAACAAGTAAAACGACTTCTTATTTGGGACATTAATTTGGTTTACCAAATTGGTTTACCAAATATACTAAAAAAACCGAGTCCTAGTAAATGAATCTGTAAAAATTTATTTCGCTGATAACTAATTGATTAAAAGCAAAAAAACTGCGGAAAAATTATTCGCTAATTTCGCCGCAGTTTGTTAATTTATTGTAGCGTTGTATTAGATACCCAATGCTTGTCCACCACCAACTTGGATTGTTTCTGCTGTTAAGAAAGCAGCGTCTTCACTTGCTAAAAATGAAACAACACCTGCCACATCTTTAGGTTGCCCTAATCTACCCAACATAATGTTATTTTTCCAAGAAGCAAAAACTTCTGGTTTGGTCGATTTGATTTGAGCATGGAAAGGTGTGTCGATTGTTCCTGGAGATACAGCATTTACGCGAATACCATATTCAGCTAAATCTTTTGCTAAAGCTCTGGTTATTGCATGCACGCCAGCTTTAGAAGTTCCGTAGATACCAGCTCCTGGGCCTCCAGCATTCCATCCTGCGTTAGATGTATAATTAATAATTGAAGCATAATCACTTTTCTTTAAAAATGGTATTGCCGCTCTGGAACAAAAGAATGTAGAATCTAGATTTAATGCCATTACAAATCTGTAAAATTCAGTTGTCATTTCTTCAAAACGAGATCTTCCACCTAATCCTCCAGCGTTATTGACCAATACATCAATTTTACCGTATTTTTCTCCAATTTTTTGGATGTTTGCGGTTACTTGTTCTTCATTAGTAACATCAAAACCATAGTATTCGGATGTAATTCCTGCTGCTGCAAGTTCTTTAACTCTTTCAGCTCCAGCATCATCTTCGATTCCGTTTAAAATGACCGTATATCCGTCTTTACCTAATCGTTTAGCTACTTCAAAACCAATACCTCCGGTTGCACCAGTAACAAGGGCTAGTCTACTGTTTAATTCACTCATCGTGTTTTATTTATTAAATTATAATTCTATTCTTCTGTTGTTTTTCGAACTGGTTCTATCGTTTTTATTAAAATAAAAATTGATAAAACACCCAAAATAACTGATACTGTTATTGCTATAAATGCAGGAGTATATGATTCGGTTGTGATTCTCCCAATAAACCAATTCATAATCATGGGC
>PXYQ01000113.1 GCA_003023645.1 Candidatus Arcticimaribacter sp.
TCAAAAGAAGTAGAAAAGTTACTTTTATCATCAAAGACAAACCAAAGTAAATATATTCAGGTTAGTGAAGGATTAGCATTTATATCACTAAAATCTCGTAAAACGAGTTTATATAACAATATCTTTCATAAGGATTTTACCAAATACGGAGTTAATGACAAATTTAAAGACATCTATGTTGAAGCTGCAAAAAAACTTATAAAAAAAGACTCTGACAATAATGGAATCATACTTGGACAATTATTATACAATCCAGATTTGACTGATAAAAATACACCAGGTACAGTTCCTTTATTTTGGCATCCAATTGATAGTAAAGCCTTAAAGCAAATGTATTTTTTAAATACAATAGTAATATCACTATTTAATCCAGTTCATTTAATTGAGGAAATTGAGAAATTAGGATACTTTGTTGAAAGTAAATATTCAAACAAGAAAAGAGAAGATATAAAACCAACAAAAGGGATTGACAGATTTGACTTGTTTATATCTTACATTATCAATTTCCTTATGACAGAATCATTTGTTTTAGAATCGGTTAAACATATTGAAAATGAGTACGGAAATGGTATGAATGGTGGAAATGCTCAAATATTAATTAAGCCACAACAAAAAATCGACATAATACCAGCTGCTAACAAAGAATTGAGCTAAGAAACAACTCTTTTCTCAATAAATTTTAGACAATAGTATTCTAGGCTTAATTGTATAATTAAACTATTTATGTTCCTTATTTTTTAGATTTCACTTACTACTTAACCTCAAATACCGATGCAAAAGTTGGAATATAAGGACGCCCCGATATAGCGATTGCAAAAGCTTCTGGTCAATTGCAATTAGGGCTAGTTTTTAAAATTCCCCTTTTGCACAATTCTTTGATACAATTCGCAACAAGCCATTTGTTAACTTTCTAACTATAATAACCTAAAATGTATCCCATCTCCTCCACAAGTACCCCTACTATCCCCTATCTTTACACTCCTAAAGAAAAACCATGTCCAAGCTTGAAGTAATCCACGAAAACAAAGGCTATATCGTCGTAAACAAAACCGCTGGACTCATCAGCGAACAAAGTCCATTTGAAGAACTTACTGCAGAAAGTCAGGTACAGAAACACCTGCAAACAAGCAAGCGTGAACCCTATATAGGCGTCATCCATCGGTTGGATCGGGTAACCAGCGGGGTGCTTATATTTGCAAAGAAAAAAAGTGTTTTAGTAGCGTTTAACGAACTGTTCAGTAATCGAAAGGTTCAAAAAACCTATTGGGCAATTGTCCATAAAAAACCAGCACAAAACAAAGAAACCTTGAACCATTTTTTGTTTAAAAACAACTTTAAGAAACAAGCAGAAATTGTCCCTGCCCATACCAAAGGAGCTCAAGAATGTTCGCTCACCTATCGCGTTTTGGAGCAAAACAATTTGGGCTATCTGTTGGAAATTAAACCTAAGACGGGTCGTTTTCATCAAATCAGAGCGCAGTTGGCCCATATTGGACTGCCGATAATTGGAGATGAAAAGTATGGTTCTGATCAAAAATATTTGGCACTATCCATTTGCCTACACGCAAGAAAGTTGACTTATACTCCTGTAGGTTCAAATGATCCCGTTACCTATGAAGCAGCTGCGCCAAGTAATAAGTACTGGAAATTCAAGTCGATCTAGGTATCAGAGCAATTCTGCTCCTGCCCCATTAGGTAGTTTGAAATCATTTCTCGTCTTTTGTAAAAGGGAAACACCGTATGAAAGAAAGTCAACGCCTTTATTTTTTGGATGCATTGCGTGCCTTTGCCATTTTAATGATGCTCCAAGGGCATTTTGTCAGTGGTATTTTAGACCCCCTATTCAAAGACACAACCAATTCCTTTTACAACTTCTGGCTCTATTGTCGCGGCTTTACCGCTCCTGTCTTTTTTACAGTAACCGGTTGGGTTGTTCTTTTTTTACTTCTTAAAAACCCAATCCAAGGGTTACGAAATCCGAGAATCAAGAAAGGTTTGAAACGAGGTTTGGAGCTGATTCTGTGGGGCTATGTATTGCGTCTGAACCTTCCGATGCTATTGAACGGTCAGCTGAATACTTCCTTTCTAAAACCCGATGTCTTACAAATCATTGGCTTAGGCTTAATCTTTACTGTCAGCATCTATGCCATATTTCATTATTTAAAACAAGGTTTAGGCTTTGTATTTCTTGGCATTGGCCTGTTGATCTTCATAACCGAACCTTGGTATGTGGACACTACTTTTTGGGTACTCCCAAAGTTCCTTGCAGCTTATTTGACCAAGGCAAACGGAGGTGTATTCTATCTTTTTCCATGGCTGGGTTATGTGAGTCTTGGGGCTAGTATTGCCCTAGTGTTTGGTCCACAACCCAAGCAGTTTCTAATGAAAAGCATTGGTTTTGCTGTACTTGGCTTGTTGTTGATTCACAAATCATCACCTTTCTTTATCTGGATATACGATCAGACCGATTGGCTACTTTTTAGACAAGTGGCATACAACAACTTCCTGTTCATACGCTTGGGCGATGTATTCCTTTTAATCGCTGCTTTTATGGCGTTGAACCGTATATTCTCTAAAGGCTTTTGGTTGTGGATTGGTCAAAAAACGCTTAGCATATATATTGTTCACTACTTTATCTTTTACGGCAGTCTCTTTGGAATTGGAATCTACAAATACTATAAGTATTCTGGCACACTATTACAGTCTGCTCTTGGAGCCTTGTTCTTTATGGCAATTTGTTTGATCGTTAGCTATTGCATCCATCGTTATCGAAGTAAATTATTTTTTATACTTTGGAGTAGCTTAAAAATTAAACGAACCCCACCGTACAACTAGTTGGTTATGAAAAAATATAGTATTGCCTTTCTTGGAATTCTCTTATTGTTTTTTGTTGTTAAAAACACATTCTTAGCACCAGACACAGATCATCATAACTCAGAGACTCAGTCAGCAGTTCTAAATCTGAACCAAGATGACTTCAATGTATTGTTCTATTCCAAAGCCAATGGTTGGGTGCACGAAGATGCCATTCCAGCTGCAAAAGAATTGTTCCGCAGCCTTGCCAAACAGAACAACTGGAACCTTACGATAACAGACGACAGTTCGATTTACACCCCCGAAAAACTCGCTTTTTTTGATGTTGTAGTTTGGAATAATGTTACTGGAAATACGTTGGACGAAAAACAACGAGCGGCCTTTAAAAACTACTTAGAAGGTGGTGGCGGTTTTGTTGGTTTCCACGGATCGGGAGACAATTCCCGTCAGTGGGATTGGTATTATGAGGAAGTAATCCGAGCAGAATTTTCGCATCATCCAATGGTACCGCAGTTCCAAGTAGGAACTCTTAATAAAGAATGCCCCGATAGCTTCCCGGCTTGTGAAGCACTTCCCATTCGCTGGGATCAGGAAGAAGAATGGTATGTGTTTTATGAGAGTCCCCGAAAGAAAGGAGCCCACATCCTATATACGCTAGACGAAACCGATATGGTAATGAGCGGCGTTTTGAAAGACGGTACGCTACTAGATAAAGATTTTGGCATGGGCGATGACCATCCGATTGTATGGTATAACTGTGTTGGAAAAGGAAAAGCTTTTTATTCTGCCTTAGGTCATAAAGCCTATTATTACAAGAGTCCAAACTATAATCGCCTGCTAACCGAAGCCATAAATTGGGCCGGAAATCCTCTACAAAATTGTACATTATGAAAATACTACGAACACCCGAATCTGCATTTAAAAATATTATAGATTTTCCATTTAAGGAAAACTACCATACCACTTCCGATGGTTTAAGAGTTCACTACCTCGATGAAGGAAATCCGAATCATCCTGTAGTTTTACTCCTCCATGGGGAGCCCAGTTGGTCTTTTTTGTACCGTACCATGATTCCAATTTTGGTCGCTGGTGGCATGCGGGTCATTGCACCTGACTTGGTCGGTTTTGGAAAGTCAGATAAGCCCGCAGCGCAATCGGACTATACCTATGCGAAACACATCGATTGGATGCAAGAAGTTTTAGATCATTTGGAATTGAAAAACATCAATATGTTTATTCAAGATTGGGGTGGCTTGATTGGGTTACGCTTGCTCACCGCTAATCCAGATAATTTTGCCACAGTTGTAGCAGCCAATACCATGCTACCAACTGGAAGTGTAACACCTCCACAAGCCTTTTTGGATTGGCAAAATTTTGCTGCTACAAGCCCGAAATTTGATGTGGCAACTGTTTTACAAATGGCAACTACAACTACCCTTTCAGAAGACATAATTGCAGCCTACAATGCACCCTTTCCAACAGAAGAACATAAAGCAGGCGCCCGTGTTTTTCCAGCTCTAGTTCCAACAACAGAGAACGACCCAGAAAGTGAAAACAACAAAAAAGCATGGGGTGTTTTAACTCAATGGAGTAAACCTTTTTTATGTTTGTTTAGTGATCAAGATCCTATAACGAAGGGTGGAGATCAGGTTTTTCAAAAGCTAGTTCCTGGAACTAAAGGCCAAGAACACCAGACAATTTCGGGTGGCCATTTTTTACAGGAAGATGCTGGCCAAGAAATAGCATCGTTTATGATAGAATTTTACAATAAAAACTAGCGCCTAAAAAATGAAACCAATTGCCCTCTCAATCTTACTTATTTGTGCCTCCTGTGCAAGCTCAGCCAATATTGAACCTGAACTTACTATCACATTGATGCGTATAAATTCGTACACAGAAACCTGCCAAGGTCTTATAGAACAACAATGCTTATTGGTTCAAGAAGGAAGTGCTATTGATACCGATCGTTGGAACTATTTTTATTCCGAAATAGAAGGTTTTGATTATGTAGCAGGCTTCCTTTATGATTTGGAGGTACACATTAGTGCACGTCCAGAACCTGTACCTGCGGATGCTTCTTCCCTGCGGTATGTATTGGTTAACGTTATTTCGAAAACAGCACGTTAAATTAGATGTGCAATGGACGATTTCCAGTTGCCGCTAATGCCGCTTCTTTCACTGCTTCTGCATAGGTTGGATGTGAGTGACTCATGCGTGCGATGTCCTCTGCCGAAGCTCTAAATTCCATTGCAGTAACAGCCTCGGCAATTAAATCTGCAACACGAGCACCTACCATATGTACACCCAATACTTCATCGGTTGCAGCATCTGCTAAGATTTTTACAAATCCATCTGTATCCATACTTGCGCGTGCACGACCTAAGGCCCGCATTGGAAATTGTCCTGTTTTATATTCTACACCAGCTTCTTTCAATTGTTCTTCTGTTTTACCAACAGAGGCAACCTCAGGCCATGTATAAATTACGTTCGGTATTAAATTATAATCGATGTGTGGTTTTTGACCTGCTAAAAATTCAGCAACCAACACACCTTCTTCTTCAGCTTTGTGAGCCAACATGGTACCTCGAACAACATCTCCAATTGCGTAAATGTTAGACGCAGTAGTTTGTAAGTGATCGTTTACTTCTACCTGTCCACGTTCGTTCAACTGAACACCGGCAGCTGCTGCATTCAATCCGGCAGTGTAGGGTTTTCTTCCTACAGAAACCAAACAGTAGTCGCCTTCAAAAGAAACATCTTCTCCTTTTTTGTTTGTAGCGGTAATGTGGACGATGTCTCCAGAACGTTCAACTTTATTTACTCCGTGGGAAAGGTAAAACTTAACCCCTTGTTTTTTCAATACTTTGGTCAACTCACGAGAACAAGCACTATCCATTGCTGGTGTAATACGATCTGCGTATTCAATTACAGAAACTGCAGCTCCTAAACGTCGGTATACTTGTCCGAGTTCCAAACCAATCACTCCCCCGCCGATAACGACCAGGTGTTTTGGAATTTCTTTCAACTCCAATGCTTCTGTTGATGTAATCACACGTTCTTTATCTACAGTAATAAAAGGTAGAGAACTCGGTTTAGAACCTGTGGCAATGATGCTGTTTGTCGCTTCAATGCTTTCTTTTTTGTCCCCATCAATTTGAATGTGTGTAGCATCGACAAAACTACCAA
>PXYQ01000114.1 GCA_003023645.1 Candidatus Arcticimaribacter sp.
AACTCAAAAAATATGCTCTAGAAAAAGGAGTGTTGGATGCACGTTGGAATTTACTGGATAACACGATAGTTTTTTATGAGTTCTTCGGTCCAAGCGTCCCAAGTGTGCAAAGAGGCACTGGTACCATGAAGTAAAACAATTGGGAAACCACTTCCTTCATCTTTGTAATGAACTTCTAGTCCATCGACCGAAATGAATTGCGAATTGGAGTCAGTATATTGTTCTTTAAGGGTTTCAACACTAACATTAGGTGTTCTTGCCACTAATATGAGTGTAAGGATTGCTCCAAAAAACAGAACAAATATTTTTAAAAATGTATTTATAAATTTAGTAGATATCATCCTTCAATTAACGCATTTAAAACGGGTAAAGCAAACGGGAACTTATTTTTTTAAAGTGCTTGAACTATATGGGTTACTCAATAACTCCTTGAAAATCTCCCATCTTTTTTCAGGCAGCTCTGAATCGGCTCCCGATAACTTCATATGATTGGCTACTTGGTCTCTTCCTAAGTTATAGTTGATCACATAACTGCGATTAGTTTCAATAAAATTTAAACGTTGAATGGCCTTTTTTGGTGAAAAGAGCAAGTACTTTTCAATCATTCCAATGGCATCTTCTTTGCCGATTACTCCATTGAGATAGCGCCGTGCAATCTCATTTTCTGCATACTTTAATTTTGATTTCAGTTCCTGTACTTTGTGAAATTTTTGAGCCTTCTTTTTTGATATTCCAACAATTGGGAAGAGTACGTCACGTTCAAAAGCAAGGCGTTTTTCTCCAGGGAAAACCATATCAATTCCATAATTTGCGCTTCCTTCAGAAATAAACGATAAAGGCGAAAAAAGTGGGTAGACCGAATATTCCATCCAACCTTTTGTGTTTACTAGGTTCTGATCCAACAACATCATATAGATGTGGTGCCCAGGATAGCCTTCATGGCTTGCTAAATCAATCGCTCGATCGATGTGTATTGGGAAGTCAGTATTGATTTGAATTAGGCTTTGACTGTCTCCTTGATAGTAGTTATATCCACTCCAAACCTTATCGTTTACGTATTCTAAAACAAAATTTTCTTGAGTCGGTAAATCTAAATATTGCTTAGTAATTGCCCTTGATTCGGCGGTTGCTACATTAAAAACGCTATCTAACAAATCTTTTGGGATTATAAACTGCTCCATGAATGTTGTGTATCGAGACGATAAAACTCCATCTCCATCGAGTAATTGATCCATCTCGTCTAGTAATTTGTCAAAATAACTCAAAGGGTAGAAGGGAGGTTCTGCATCGTATAATAGTGCAGCTTCTTCGTCAAATGAATAGGTTTTTCCTCCGATCATTTCAACTTTAGTTCTCAAAGCAATCAATTGCTTTTGAAGCATTTCAATTCTACTAGCATTTACGTTTGGGTTCTTGGATTCGAGAAGTACTGTACCTTTATCGTAGAGATCATTGGCAGAATGCACCAAAGTTTCTAGAGGAAAAACTGTCGCTTTTTGCTCACTTGGTTTCCATTCCTCTGGTCCGAAATAGGCATCAACTACAGCTGAATCATACTGACCTACTTGAAGAACCAAACGAACATATTCTTCGGCTATTGTATCAATATTATGCGTTTTTGAATCTGGACTACAACTTGATAGGAATAGACAAACTAGGGCTGTAACTATTTTTTTCATAATAAATAACTTAAGACTTTGAATGACCCAAGTTATGTTATTATGATGAATTATAAAATTTAACAGCAACCAGGAACAACTAATCTCAAATTTATTTAGTTTTACCGTATTGTATACGATTGGTTTCAGTAATCTTCACCCATATGGAACAGCTCAGTATTTTTGATATTTTTAAAATTGGTGTAGGACCTTCCAGCAGTCATACGCTTGGTCCATGGAAAGCTGCCTTGGCTTTTAGGAATACACTCACTGCATTTTCATTCGATAATGTGTCCATCACACTTTATGGCTCTCTATCCAAAACTGGAAAAGGGCATAAGACAGATGTTGCGATTCAATTGGGCCTTGCAGGACTCATACCAGAAACCACCAATACCTGTGAAATGGAACGTATTTTGGATCAAATTAAAATAACTGAAACCCTATTTTTCGATTCAAGGAGCATTTCTTTTTCGCCACTAATGCATATTGACTTTTGTAACAGTTTACATGAGGCACATCCCAATGTTTTGACTTTTAGAGCTACAAAGAAAGAGGAAACTGTTTTGGAACAAACATATACTTCTTTAGGGGGTGGTTTTATTAAATTACTAGGCGATTCAGAGCCTGAAAAGAAAAAGATTGATTTTCCATTTTCAATTGAAAATGGAGCGGATGTTTTGCGATATACGCAAGACAATTCATTGGATTTTTATGAGATTGTATTTCAAAACGAACAGCATATTAGGACAGCAAAGCAAATCGATTTTAAACTCCAAGAGATTTACGATACCATGAAGCAATCTGTATATAAAGGATGTATTACAGAAGGTGTACTTCCTGGGGGTTTGAAAGTAAAAAGACGCGCTCGCGCACTCTGCTCAAAACTACTGGAGGAGCATCAATATAAAACAATAGATGCCTGGGAAGAAGCCCTCAGAAAAACGCCTTTAGTTTTCGATACACTTAACACATGGATCAGTTGTTTCGCTTTGGCTGTAAATGAGCAAAATGCTGCTATGGGGAAGATTGTTACTTCACCCACTAACGGAGCTGCTGGAGTAATACCTGCTGTTCTATTATACCACCAATATTTTGCTAAAAATAAAGGTTTTGAAGATGTAAAAAAATTCTTGCTTATTGCTGGAGAAATCGGTTGTATGTTCAAAAAAGGAGCGACGATATCTGCAGCCGAAGGCGGGTGTCAAGCTGAAATTGGCGTTTCTTCTGCGATGGCAGCTGGAGGATTGACAGCTTGTATGGGCGGAAGCACTAAGCAAATTCTAATGGCTGCCGAAATTGCAATGGAACATCACCTGGGTTTGACATGCGATCCGATTCATGGATTGGTTCAAGTGCCCTGTATTGAACGAAACTCAATGGGGGCTATTAAAGCCATTATGGCTTCAAATTTAGCACTGAATGGCAATCCTGAGGATGCCATTGTGAACTTTGATCAGGTTGTAAAAACCATGTGGGAAACGGGCTTGGCAATGAATTCTAATTTTAAAGAAACATCGGAAGGTGGCTTGGCAATTAATGTCGCGGTTTCTTTTCCAAGTTGCTAAAAATACCTTGACTATATGTTGGGATAAAAAATCTTGACAATGATATCGGCGTGTTTTTCTACTTCTTTTTCATCAAATGGATCAATACCAAATTGCTTTTTCATTTGATAATTGAATAGGAAAATGGAGTTAGCAGCACTAAAAAAAATTGTAGTTAGGTTTGGGATTGGAAAATCCTCGATTAAACCTTTCTTTACTAACATTCCATGTAATTGACTAGTCTTTTGTGTAAGTGGTTTGAGAACATTCTCAATTAACCAGTCACTTCGAGGAGATTCTTGTGTCATTTCATGAACAATGACTAAATAGAGTTCTGGGAATTTTGAGTTGTAGTATATGAATTGACGTGCCAAAGTCTTGGCTGTATCTTTTAGCGATAAATGTTTTAGAAGCTTAAAGGTCGTTACTGATTCTTTCAAATAAGCATCAAAAGCAGTGCTAACTGCTTTCTTCCATAAATCTTCCTTATTACCAAAATGATAGTGTAATAAGGAGTCATTTACCGCGCATTTAGATGAGATTTTATTAATGCTCGTTCCTCCGTATCCGTGTTTTGAAAATTCTTTCAATGCCTTGTTGAGTATCGCACCCTGATCAATTCCTGACTTCTCAGTTGGTCGACCCCTCTTGCGTTTATTGGTGTTATCTGTATTCTCTTTCTTGTCCATTTGTTGTCAAATTAAATCATTTTAAAGGAGATTTAAAAATTGTAAGCATTCATTTTTTAAATTAATTAAGAACATAACCAATATATTTCTATATTTGTTTCAATTGATATTCACTTAAATACATGATCTACACCTCAATTACTGTTGAACGAAAAGAAAACTATGCTATTGTCCAGTTGGATGGTGGTAAGGTTAATGAAATAAACACGGCAATGGTTCGTGATTTAAAGCACGTTTTTACTGTATTGGATCAAGACGATTCGGTTCGTGGTATAATCCTTAGTGGTCGTCCACATGGTTTTAGTGCTGGTTTGGATATTGTGAATATTGCGATGGGAGGGAAAGTAAAAGCAGAAGAATTCTGGAATTATTATCATGAAGCATTACAAGCCATGATCCGGTTTTCTAAACCTTTTGTGTGTGCCATTACTGGATATGCACCAGCTGGAGCAACTATTTTAGCGCTTTGTGCAGATTATAGGGTTATGGGTAAAGGCGCAAAACATGTAGTTGGAATGCATGAATTTAAGTTATCTATGCAAGTGCCCGAATTACTTTCTGATATATACGCCTATCATTTAGGCGAAAAACAAGCTTGGGAAGCCGTACAACAAATGAAACTTTATACAAGTGACCAAGCCCTTGAAGTAGGATTGGTTAATGAATCTGTTGAAGTTGAATCGGTATTAGAACATGCGGAACTTTATCTGCAAAAAATGTTGACCATACATACGTCTGTTTTTACCGAAACAAAACGTCTATTAAGAAAAAACTTACTTAAATTGGTGGATCGAGATTTCACCCAATTAGTAAAAGATGTAATCGATAATTTGTCTGATCCTTTTACACAGAAGGTGATACAAGAATTTAAGAATAATTTAAAAAAGTAAAATAAATAAAGATGGAAGCATACATTTATGATGCCGTTCGATCGGTTCGAGGAAAAGGAAACAAAAAGGGAGCTCTTAATGGGGTTACACCTACCGAGTTGTCTCGTCAAGTATTAGTAGCACTGAAAGAAAGAAATGCGTTAGACACCTCTAAGGTTGAAGATGTTATTTTTGGATGTGTTGCTCAAGTAAAAGACCAAGGAGTAAACATTGCAAAATCTGCTGCTCAAGAATCGAATTATGGAGACCACCTATGTGGTGTTACGCTAAACCGTTTTTGTGGCTCCGGTCTTGAAGCTATGAACCAGGCTGCAGCTTATGTAAAGTCTGGCTTTAGTTCGTTGATCGTTGCTGGAGGAGTAGAAAGCATGTCTCGGGTTCCTATGGGCTCAGATGGAGGAGGCTTCTTAATGGATCCTTTACAAGCGATTCCTAGAAACTTAGTGCCACAGGGTATTTCTGCAGATTTAATTGCTACCAAATACGGTTATTCTAGAAACGACACCGATTTATTTGCTGTCGAATCGCAAAGAAGAGCATCAGAGGCTGAGGCGGATAAGCGTTTTGTTTCTCGTATTGCAATTAAAGATATCAATGGACTTGATATTTTAACTACGGATGAGAATATTCGCCCGTCGACTACTCTTGAAGGGATTAGTAAACTGCAACCCTCTTTCGCAATGATGGGAGCTATGGGAGGTTTCGATGCAGTTGCAATCGATAAATATCCAGAAGTAGAAGAATTACTTCACGTGCATCATGCTGCGAATTCATCTGCTATTGTAGATGGGGCTGGGGCAACCCTAATTGGTAACAAAGCCATCGGTGAAGCGCTTGGCTTAACACCACGCTTTAGAGTTCGTGCTGCTGCCGTAGAAGGTACCGATCCAACCATCATGCTTACTGGACCAGTTCCTGCAAGTGTAAAAGCTCTGAAACAGGCAGGAATGAGCATCAATGACATTGACTTATTTGAAGTTAATGAAGCATTTTCTGCTATTCCAATGTATTTCATGGATAAGCTCGGTGTTGACCATTCTATAGTAAACGTCAATGGTGGTGCAATAGCAATGGGTCACCCCCTTGGTGCTACTGGTTGTATGATCGCTGGAACGCTTATGGATGAGCTAGAAAGAAGAAATTTGAACACCGGATTAATCACACTATGTATCGGTGGAGGAATGGGTATTGCTACAATCATTGAAC
>PXYQ01000014.1 GCA_003023645.1 Candidatus Arcticimaribacter sp.
TCAAAGAAGGTTTGTTATGGGTAGGAAGTGACGATGGCTTGATTCATTTGACACAAGATGGAGGCGAAAACTGGAGTAATATTACACCTAAACAGCTTCCAGAATGGACCATGATTAATAGTTTAGAACCATCGCCGTTTGATCCTGGAACTTGTTATGTTGCAGGTACACGATACAAACTAGGAGACTATACGCCTTACTTATACAAAACCACAGACTATGGTGTTACTTGGAAAACCATAACCAATGGTATTGCAAAGGAAGATTTCACACGAGTTGTTCGAGCCGATCCGAACCGAAAAGGCATGTTGTATGCCGGAACTGAAAATGGAATCTATGTTTCTTATGACGATGGAACCTCTTGGTCTTCCTTTCAAAAAAACCTTCCGATTGTTCCAGTTACCGATTTAACAATCAAAAACAATAGCCTCATTGTAGCTACACAAGGGAGAAGTCTTTGGATTTTAGACGACCTTACTGTATTACATCAATTACAACCCAATAGTCGTAGTGCACAAACCTTGCTTTTCAAACCCAAAGAAAGTTACAGAACCAAAGGACGTGGTGGAAAAAGTTCTCTTACAGCCGGGACAAACCTTCCGAATGGTGTTATTGTTCACTATTTCCTTAAAAATTACGATACAGAAAAAGATACCGTTGAACTGCAATTCCAATCGAATGATGGAGCAGTTATTAAAACATATAGTACAAAAGATAAAAAGAATAAACTGGAAGTAAAGGCTGGTGGAAATGAATTTGTTTGGGACACCCGTTACGATGGAGCTGAAAAACTTGACGGAATGATTTTTTGGAGCGCATCTTTCTCTGGAGCAAAAGCAGTTCCTGGCCCTTATAAAGTACGTTTAGTGGTTAATGGGAAAGAACAAACCCAAGATTTTACCATCCTTCCTGATCCTCGTTCAGAATCTTCAGTTGCCGATATGCAAAAGCAATTTGATTTTGTAAATGATGTAAATCAAACCGTAGATAAAGCTCACAAGGCTATTAAGAACATTCGAGAGATCAGAAGTAAGCTCAAAGATTTTGTAAAACAAAACAAAACAGATTCTACAGCAACTGAACTCGTTAATCAAGCTGAAAAAATTCAAAATGATTTACTTGGAGTTGAAAAAACTTTATATCAAACACAAAACAGAAGTAATCAAGATCCATTAAACTTCCCAATTCGGTTGACCAATAAATTAGGTCATTTGAATCGATTGCTTACTATAGACGACTTTCCTCCTACTGCTCAGGACATCGCGGTGAAAGAAGAATTAACTGCTTCCGTTGAAGTTGCAATGGAACACTATCAGCAGGTTATTGATTCTGATGTAGCTACGTTCAATGAAGTATTTAAAAAGGAAAAAAGGAATTACTTGAGTACCGAATAGAAACAGACAATTCAGGAATAAAAAAAGGGAGCTAAACTATTTAGCTCCCTTTTTTATTGAATAAATTTCAGTTTAGCAGATCGCTTTAGATCACTTCAAACAAACCAGCAGCACCCATTCCACCACCAACACACATGGTAGACACTACATACTTAGCTCCTCTTCTTTTTCCTTCGATAAGTGCATGAGCAACCATACGAGACCCAGACATTCCATAGGGATGACCTACGGAAATAGCGCCTCCGTTTACATTCAATAATTCGTTAGGAATACCTAAGTGTTCTTGACAATATAAAACTTGAACAGCAAAAGCCTCGTTCAGCTCCCATAAGCCGATATCCGACATTTTTAAACCGTGTTGTTTTAATAATTTTGGAATAGCATAGATTGGTCCAATTCCCATTTCATCGGGCTCACAGCCAGCAACTGCCATTCCTCTATAAATACCTAAAGGAGTTACAGCATGCTTAGCAGCAGTAGTCGCTTCCATTAAGACACAGGCAGAAGCCCCGTCCGATAATTGACTTGCATTCCCGGCAGTAATATAACCGTTCTCTATTACAGGATTCAAACCAGAAAGCCCTTCGATTACAGTGCTTGGTCTGTTTCCTTGATCTTTATTGAGTGTAATATCCTGAAAACTAATTTCTTTGGTCTCGCGATCCATAACGCCCATTGAAGTTGTTGTTTCAATGATTTCGTCATCAAACTTTCCAGCCTCTTGTGCTGCAGCAGTTCGCTGTTGACTTTGAAGTGCATAGATATCTTGTGCTTCTCTACTAATGTTGTATCGTTTTGCAACAACTTCAGCAGTTTGTAGCATGGGCATATAAATGTTGGGCTGCTTTGCAACCAAAGCCTTGTCGACCATACGACTCACATTCATTTTTTCATTTTGAACCAAACTAATCGATTCAATTCCACCGCCAATTGTGATTTCCATACCATCACAAATAATCTGCTTAGCTGCCGTTGCAATAGCCATCATACCAGAAGAACATTGACGATCGATACTCATTCCACTTACAGTAGTAGGAAGTCCAGCTGCCATGGCAGATAAACGACCAATATTACCACCTGTTGTACCTTGTTGTAAAGCAGCTCCCATAATAACATCATCAATTTGATCTTTAGAAGCTCCAGACCGAGCAACTGCGGCTTCTATTGCTAGTGCAGCTAATGTAGGTGCGTTGGTGTTGTTATAAGCTCCTCTATAAGCCTTCCCTATCGGAGTTCGCGCAGTTGATACTATTAAAGCTTCTCTCATTGATTTACTTTTTATGATTAATTAGAATTTAGTTTGTGGATTTTAATAAAGGCCACTAAACCTTGTTTATATTTTATTTGATGTACAAATTTACTTTTTGTCAGGATTTATTTATTTGCAAAATCAGGATTCTAACAACAAATTATTGCGAATATTGTAAAGCAAAATGCTAATTTATGTTATTTTTCGTATTTATTTACATAAATTTAACATCACACTTATAAAACAAAACAAGTCATTAAACAGCCTAATCCCTTTTCTAGCAAACAACATAACCCCTTATCTGCCGATAAAGTAACCTAACAAAAAACATCATTATTTGTACGCCAATGTTAGATTACAACATATAGGTATTGTACAGCTAAAACAAATAAGATTAAGCATGAATACACCAGAGACATTTGATTTTAAATTTTATGAGTGGGAAGAGAAATTTCGAGATAAGCCCTTTTTAAAGCAGCCTTTTGGAGATGAATGGGAAATTTACACCTGGGGAGAAGTAGGGCAATATGCCCGTAAACTTGCAACTGGTTTACGTTCTTTAGGACTTCGTGAAAACGCTCATATTGGATTAATCTCAAAAAACTGTCGAGAATGGATCATTGCAGATTTAGCTATCGTAATGGCCGGATACATCAGTGTTCCTTTTTTTCCAAACCTAACTTCTGGAGAGATCAATACGTTGCTTACATTTGGAGATGTTGACCTGCTTTTTGCTGGAAAAGTTGAAGACTGGGAAGAACAGAAAGCTGGAGTTCCTGAAGGGATGCCCATCATCTCTTTTCCTACCTATAAAGGTTGCTCTGATATTACAGAAGGGCACCAATGGTTCGATTTCATCAATCAACATGAACCGCTACAAGAACCTCACAAACCAAAACTAAGTGATGTTTGGACCATTATTTTCACTTCTGGAACTACTGGAAATCCAAAGGGTGTCGTGCTTGATTATTTAGCCAACCAAAGTACGGCTGAACTTACCCTAGACACCAATGCACTTAAAATAGACTTCAACGGTAACAATACCTTCTTTTCCTATTTACCCCTAAACCATATTGCCGAACGTGTGGTAGTTGAATATGCTGTATTTCGTTTTGGAGGAACCTTATCTTTCGCAGAAAACCTAGATACGTTTGCTAAAAACCTACAGGAAACACAGCCAACGGTTTTCTTTGCAGTACCTCGTATTTGGACGAAATTTCAAATGGGAATTTTATCTAAAATTCCACAAGAAAAGCTTTCGAAGCTTTTGAAAATACCCGTTTTATCTTGGATATTGAAACGTAAGTTTAATAAAGCGTTGGGATTAAGCAAAGCACGATCTATCGTTTCGGGTGCTGCTCCGCTTCAAGAAACACAACGAACTTGGTTTCGAAAAATTGGAGTTTCAATCACCAATGGATATGGAATGACAGAAAACTGTGCCATAACAACACACCTAGGAGATGGAATCATTGACAAGCCCGGATCTGTTGGACTTGCTCAACCTGGCGTGGAATTGAAAATTGATTCAGAAACCTCAGAGATTTTGATGCGTGGTCCATTCATGATGAAGGAATACTACAAACAACCAGAATTGACAGCAGAGGTAATAAAAGAAAGTTGGTTACACACAGGAGATCAAGGGCATATAGATGCAGATGGGTTTTTATTTATCACCGGGCGCGTAAAAGATATTTTCAAAACATCTAAAGGGAAATACATTGAACCCCTAGTACTTGAAAGTTATTTTGGCGATATTTTGGAATTTGAACAAATCTGTGTTGCAGGCTTAGGATTGCCTCAACCCATCTGTTTAGGAGTGCTCTCTGAAATTGGTTTAGCAAAACCCAAAGATGAGCTTCAAAAACATTTTAGTGATTATCTAGAAAAAGTGAATGCTCAACTGCCTGGATACAAGAAGATATCAACGCTAATTCTTGTAAAAGATCCATGGGCCGTTGAAAACGGATTGATGACTCCAACCCTAAAGATTAAACGTAATAAAATAGACAAAGCCTATGAGGAAAATTACATGAATTGGCATCAAGATGATGCTAGTGTAATTTTCGAAAACTAATTTTTTTTTACAAAAACAGGATTGAATTACGAAAACTCACCTCCTTTAATATATTTATCACATGCAAAAAAGTCTGTAAAATGTTTCTTAAACATAAAATCTTGTTATCTTTCACATATGGGAGATGATTTCCCTGATTACTGCTTGAACCCCACATCTCGCCAAATCCTTAATTAAACGAATGACTCTGTTAACCAGTAATAATTTTAAACAACCAATTATGAAAAAAAACAAATTAACAACTGCACTCACGGTTCTTGGGCTGTTTTGCATTAATCTGCTACTCGCTCAGACCACTGTTAGTGGTACTGTAAGTGATGCAGATACAAATGAACCCATACCAGGGGTGAATTTAATCGTTCAAGGAACTTCCGAAGGAACAAATTCAGATTTCGACGGTAACTTTAGTTTCAGTTCAAATCAAGCACTCCCTTTTACTGTTGAAATTAGCTCAATCGGTTTTGCACCTCAATCTGTAGAAGTAACTTCTGCCGATCAAGTATTATCTATTGCATTAACCCCAGGAGAAAACTTGGATGAAATTGTTGTTTCTGCTTCTAGAAGACCTCAGAAAGTGCAAGATGCACCGGCTTCGGTTTCGATTATAACAGCAAAAGACATAAAAAATTCTGCAGATGCTGTAGATCCAATACGTCAGTTAATTAACATCCCTGGTGTACAGATTCAACAACAATCTGCCAATACAATTAATATTGAAATGAGAGCAGGTTCTGGAGTATTTGGAACTTCAACTTTTCCTATTTTGGATTACCGTTACTTAGTAACTCCTTCTGCTGGTCAGTTCTTATCATACCAAACCGGTTTATCGAATATCGATATCGCGAAAATTGAAGTTGTACGTGGAGCTGCATCTGCTCTTTACGGGCCTGGTGTAACATCAGGAGTAGTTCACTTTATTTCAAAAAATCCTATCGACTATCCAGGAACAACCATAGAATTGTTAGCGGGTACATTAAATACATTGGGTGCTAATATTCGTCATGCCTATGCAAACGAAAGCAAAACTTTAGGTTTTAAAATCAATGCGCGTGTAACACAAGGAGATGATTTTGAAGTAGATCCAACCGATTTAACTTTTATATCACAACAAAAGACTCAAATCTATCAGCCTACACTTTCTGGTGGTCGTGTAGATTCTAGTCAACAAGGAAATTTACTTTTAAGCCTTCAAGATTTGGATGACAATAACGATGGTAATCCTTTGGCAACAAAATATAAAAACGTTTCAGCAAATGCTCATTTAGAGCTTAGACCAAACGACAACACCAATGCATTTCTTTCTGCAGGTATAGCAAAAGGTGGTGGATTATTCTTTAACTCTCAAGGTGCAGGTTACGCAAACGGAACCGACTACTGGACCCAAGCACGTGTTCAATCGGGTGGTTTCTTTGGTCAATTATCGTATAACTATAACGATGGTGGAACAGCTTCTGAGCCAACTTTCTTATACGCTTCGGGCTTCAGACAAGTTGCTAAACGTTCTGCTTTGGAATTGCAATTGCAATACAACTTTGATGTACCAAGTTTCCTAAATTCTAACTTTACTGTTGGAATGGACTATCGTGATATCATGTCTGATTCAGAAGGAACTTTATACGGTGTTAATGATGCTGATGATGCCTACCGAATTACTGGAGTATATTTACAAGGAACTACCTCATTAACTGAGAAATTAGAGCTTACATATGCAGGTCGTTATGACAAATTCAACTTCATTAGTGAAGGTGCGTTTGCTCCGCGTGTAGCTTTAGTTTACAAAGCAGCACCAAAACATACTTTTAGAGCGTCCTACAACATTGCAACTTTTGGCCCTACAGCCTTAGAGCAAAATATCGATTTCCCAGTAAATATTCCTGTACCAGGATTATTTGACATTTGGTTATCAGGACAAAAAAATGAGCAAAATTTCTCAGCAACACCAATGATTGACATTACTGTTCCTGGTGTTCCAGATCTTCCTTACGGAACTCCTGGGCTTCCACTAGTTGTGCCTTATGGTGCAGTTGCAGGAGATGTACTTCCTTCGGTTTTCGGTGCATTAGGAGCAAATCCTATAACAGCTGGATTAGTAGGTCCATTGAGTACATTCTTTTCAACTTATAGACCAGATGCAACGAGAGTAACAGGATCTTTAGTTCCAAGAAACCTTTTCAACGGCGAGGACTTAACGCAACTTGTAGGCACACCTAAGGCTTCAATTGGAACTGTTAGTTCTTGGGAAGTTGGATATACTGGCTTAATTGGTGATAAGCTTAAAGTAAGTGCTGATGTTTATAGCTATGAACGTAAAGGATTTACTCAATTCACAGCTATAGGACCAACCTATAGCCTTCAAGGTGCCAATATTGCTAGTGACCTAAGCGCATTAGTATCTTCTGATGTTCAAGCTTTTCTAGAATCGATAGGTGTTCCTTCCCCTAATGCAGCTGGTGTTGCAGGTGCAGTTGGTGGTGGATTCGCTCTAGGTGGTGCTGGTTTTGCAGCTGCAATCGAGCCGCTTTTATCTATTATTGGTGTTGTTGAAACGGATGCTGTACCTCAAGGCGATGGAATTTCTCACGTATCAGCCGGTTACAGAAGATTTGGTGATGCAACAAGAAGTCACTGGGGAACAGATGTATCTCTAGAATATTTTGCAACGGATCGTATGTCTATTTGGGCAAATGGGTCATATATCAGTCAAAACGTATGGATTCCTGGTGAAAAAGATGATGACGATTTACCTTTTTCTTCTTACCTAAACTCTCCTCAATTCAAGTACAGAGCAGGTTTAAAGTATGCACAAGATGGTGGATACCGTTTCAGTCTTTCATTCCAACATGATGATTCTTTTGAATCAAATCAAGGGGTATTCTCTGGAACTGTAGTTGAGAAAAACTTAGTTGACACCAACATTGGCTATGACTTTGGAAACGGATTGGAATTAGACTTATCTGCTACCAACTTATTTGACCAAAAATATAGTGCATTCCCTAGTACTCCAGTTATTGGACGAAGAGCAATTTTAAAGGCTACTTATAGTTTCTAAATTATATATGACACAATACACTAAAAAAGCATTCATTACAGGTGCTGCCAAAGGATTAGGAAGAGCAACAGCCGTTGCTCTTTCAACCTCTGGTTACAAAACTATTTTGACCGATATGGATCCAGTTAAATTAGCTGAGACCCAAAAAATTATTGAAGATGCAGGTGGAAGTGCAGTTAGCTATCTCCTCGATGTATCCGATAAAAAACAAATCGAGTCTGTCTTAATGCAAGCCATTAAAGACGAAAAAAAAATTGATGCTTTCGTTAACAACGCTGGAATAGGAGGCAAAATGGCTCCCTTCCACGAAATGAAAGATGAAGACTGGGATAAGGTAATTGCCGTGAACTTAAGCAGCGTGTTTTACTGCCTTAAATTCCAACTCAAAATATTACTCGATCAAGGTGGAGGAAGCATTGTAAATGTTGCTTCTCTTGCTGGTAAAAAAGGAGTTACTCTTGGAAGTCACTACTCTGCTTCAAAGCATGGTGTAATTGGGCTGACAAAATCTGCCGCCGTAGAATATGGCGCGCGTAACATACGGGTAAATGCAATCTGTCCTTCTTTTGTAGAAACAGATATTATAAGTGCAATTCCCGATCCTGTTTTAGAATTTGTAGCAAACTACAGAGTCCCACTAAAAAGATTAGGGAGACCTGAAGAAGTTGCTAATGCAATTAAGTTTATGCTTTCAGATGATGCCTCTTATATGAATGGCCATTCACTCGTTTTAGACGGAGGTATGGACGCTGGGTAAGTGCAATCAGTAAGCAAACACTAACAACTAGTGAACTAAATTTTATTTAATACCGGTCCTTCAAAAGCATCAGAAAGACCGGTATTTTATATTAAAAAAATAAAATCAAAAGGTTTAATCCTTTCTATATAATGTACGCATCAGATTTATTTAAGAATAAAAAAGTATTGGTTACTGGGGGTCGAAGTGGTATTGGTTATGGGATCGCAAAAGCATTCCTGACCTATGGTGCTGAAGTGATGATCGCTTCGCGGAAACAAGAACCTTTACAAGCTGCTGCAAACGAACTGCGTACTTTTGGGACCTGTCATGCACAGGTATGTGACATCAGAGAACCCGAATCAATTCAAAAATTAGGAGAAGTGATTCAAGAAACCTTGGGTGGCTTGGATATTTTAATCAACAACGCCGGAGGGCAATTTCCAGCCCCTTCCAATGTCATTGCACAAAAAGGCTGGGCTGCTGTTATTAATAACAACTTAAACGGTACTTTCTATATGTGTCAACATATGGCCAACACGTTTTTCATTCCTCAAAAAAGTGGAACCATCATCAACATTACTGCCAATGTAATGCGTGGGTTTCCGGGAATGGCGCATACAGGAGCAGCACGTGCTGGGGTTGAGAATTTAACCAAAACCCTAGGGCAAGAGTGGGCAGAACACAACATTCGTGTCAATGCTGTTGCACCAGGAACCATTGCTACTTCGGGGCTAGAAAACTACCCCGAGCAAATGCAAACTTTCCTTAAAGAGAGTGAACAAAAAAACTTAATGAAACGTTTTGGTACTGCTGAAGATGTTTCCCATGCTGTATTGTTTTTATCTAGTCCATTATCTAGTTATATTAGTGGTGTTACCTTAGCCGTTGATGGGCTAGAACATTTGGCTGGAGATCGAATGGAATTATATAACACCATCATGTCGTTTATGAAATAAGAAAAGATTGGATATGAAAAAAAACCTTCAACGTATTGGACTTTTACTACTAGCAGGGCTACTCTATCTTGGGTTTTATCCCATTGATTTAGATCCAGCTGCACGACCTTCACCGCCCTACCCAGGCATGGAAGGAGATTTTAAAGTAAACAGCCTACTAGCCGAAACCAATATAATTGCTGTTGCTGGTGTCGGTCCAGAATCCATTGCTCGGGACAGTCTAGGGAATTTTTATAGCGGACTTGACAATGGCGACATCATTCGGTTTGATGCCTCGGGATCTAATCAAACGGTAATCGGAAACACAAAAGGACGTCCGCTTGGAATGAAATTTGCTCCAAACGGATGGCTGATCATTGCGGATCGTGAAATGGGATTAATCGCATTAGACAGTTTGGGGTCAGTAACAATCCTCCTCAATACGATTGAAGGAACACCTATTCAATTTGCAGATGATTTGGCTATAACCCAAGAAGGTGTTGTTTATTTTTCGGATGCTACCCAACGAAATCCGATCGTTGTTGAAAATGAATTCTGGGAACAACGTCCCTCGGGAAGAATCATTTCTTATGATCTGAACACCAAAGAGGCGGAAGTTGTCCTAGACCATCTGTTCTTTGCTAATGGAGTTGCTCTTGATGCAAATGAGGATTATATTATTATCAATGAAACCTTTGGACTAGAAATCAAAAGACATTGGATTCGTGGTTCTAAAAAAGGAACTACAGAAATGTTTAGTAACGAGCTCCCTGGATTTCCAGATAATGTAACTTTTGCTGATGGCATTTTTTGGATCGCCATACCGAGTCAGCGTGCCCTAGAAGCGGAGCCGCTTACCGAACTCCCTTTCTTAAGGTCCGTAATCTTGCGTTTACCAAAATCTATTCGTGACGGAATTACGCCTAAACCCTATTCCATGATCTTGGGGTTTGATACCGAAGGAAAGTTACAACACAATTTACAAGACCCTAATGGAGGGTATGATTATATAACCAGTGTCCTACAAGTCGATGATAAACTTTATTTAGGAAGTTTGAACGAAAAGGCAATAGGGATTTATACATTAAAAAAAGAAACACATGATTAATTTAGAAGGACAAGTAGCCATCATTACCGGTGGTGCACAAGGAATTGGCGAGGGTGTTTGTAAAGTATTTTGCGATGCAGGAGCCACAGTAGCCTTGTGGGATGTTCGCGATTCTGGAGCAGAAACCGCTGCAAAATTAAAAGCCGAAGGGGGGAAAATTTTCTTTCAAAAAGTAGATATCACCAATCGTGAAGCAGTTGATGGCGCGGTAAATGAGATTATTTCTGCGCACAGTAAAATTGATATTTTAATCAACAACGCTGGAATTGTTCGCGATAAGTCAATACTTAAGATGACTCAAGAAGAATGGGATGCCGTCATTAATGTCAATTTAAGCTCCTTATTTACAACTACCCAAGCGGTTCTTCCGTACATGCGCGAAGCACGTTATGGAAGAATCATATCAGCTTCATCTATCAATGGTTTTGCAGGAGCTTTTGGTCAAACCAATTATTCGGCTTCTAAGGCTGGAGTTGCTGGTTTTACTCGAGCCCTTTGTCGTGAAGTAGGACGATACGGCATTACAGCCAACGCGGTAGCGCCAGGCTTTATTGAAACAGAAATGACCTCAGGCATGCCCGAAGAAATTATCAAAGCTGGAATTGCAATGATACCCGTAGCCCGTATCGGAACAGCCGAGGATATGGGATATGCTTACCTCTACTTAGCATCGAAACAAGCTGGATTTATTAACGGAGTAACCCTCCATGCAAATGGTGGCGCAATGCCAATGTAATTATGAGTGTAAAAAAATTATTTGATTTAGAAGGAAAAGTAGCAGTTGTTACAGGTTCTAGTAAAGGAATTGGAAAAGCAATTGCAGAAGCTCTTGCCGAATATGGCGCTAAAGTAATTGTGAGCAGTCGTTCTCAAGAAGCCGTAGATGCGGTTGCTGAAGAATTCAAAGCCAAAGGCTATGAAGCTACAGGAATAGCCTGTCATGTTGGAGATGAAGATCAACGACAAGCTTTAATCCAAAAAACAGTAGCTCTATACGGTGGTGTAGACATCCTAGTAAACAATGCAGCAACCAACCCTGTTTTTTCGCCTTTAGAAGGCATCGAAAATAATGTTTTTGATAAAATCATGGATGTGAATGTAAAAGCTTGTTTTTCGTTTGCAAAACATTGTTTTCCTTTTATGAAAGAAAAGAAAAATGGAAGTATCATTAATATTGCTTCTGTCGAAGGAATGAAACCCAGTTTGGGGCTCGGGCTTTACGGAGTAAGTAAATCTGCATTGATTATGCTAACCCAATCTCAAGCAAGTGAATGGGGGAAATATGGAATTCGTTCTAATGCAATTTGTCCTGGGCTTATTAAAACCAAATTCAGTAAAGCGCTTTGGAGTAACGAACACATCATGAAACAGGTTGAAAGCCACTTACCCCTTCAACGCGCAGCGGATCCAACCGAAATTGCTGGCCTTGCAGTTTATCTAGCTTCACAGGCATCTTCATATACTACAGGAGCTGTAGTGAATGCAGATGGAGGACATATGTTAACTTAAACCACAACAATGGAACAACAAACCAACACAGCCTATGCGACACACTTAACAAACACAAGTGAATTGAGTGCATACGTAGGAAAAGAACTGGGACTGACCGAGTGGATGCCAATAACACAACAACGCATCAATACATTTGCAGATGCCACCGAAGATTTTCAGTGGATTCATACCGATGTAGAACGCAGTGCAACTTTTTCTCCCTATAAAAAAACTGTAGCTCATGGATTTTTGATGCTTTCTATGGCATCAAAAGTAAGCTACGATACTTTTTCAATCGAGAATGTTGCCATGGGTGTGAACTATGGTTTAGATAAGGTTCGTTTTCCCAATGCAACCAAATCTGGCACCTTTTTCCGTGGACGCGTTTCTCTACTCGAGTGCGATGAAATTAAAGGGGGTATTAAATACAAAATGGGAATTGTTTTTGAATTAAAAGGAGAAGACAAACCTGCCTGTGTTGCAGAATTCATAGCAATTGCATATGCCGGTCCTGGGAAAAAAGAACAGCAAGCAATCGCAGATGCTACGGAAAAACCAAAAGAATCGGATACTGTTTTATTAGAGAAACAAGGTAATATTGCTGTTGTAACACTCAATCGACCGGATCGTTATAATGCTGTAACAGATGAATTGGTAAAGCGCCTCAATGCAATAATTAGTGCAATACGAAATGACAGTCAAATTCGAGCTGTAGTGATCACGGGAGCTGGAAAAGGATTCAGTGCTGGTGCTGATATGGAGTCGTTTGGAAAGGTAAGCCCTGAAGACGGAAGAGAATACATCACTACGGTTTATCAGACATTATTACGTAATTTTCAAACCTTAAAGAAACCCATCATCGGAGCAATCAATGGGACTGCTGCTGGCGTTGGCGCATCTATTGCTTTGGCTTGTGACCTTCGGGTTATGACACCTTCGAGTGGAATTTTGTATGCCTTTGTGAATATTGGATTGGGCCCCGATGGAGGAGCCAGTTGGTTATTGACAAGACAAGTAGGCTATTCCAAAGCATTTGAAATTGCAGCTGAAGGTAAGAAAGTAAAAGCCGAAGAGTGTTTAAGTCTTGGACTGACCAACAAGATTGTAGCAGAAGACCAGCTTTTGGAATCTGCTATTGAATGGGCAAAAGCATTAGCTGCTAAGGCACCAATTGCCGTTGGAATCACCAAAGAAGACTTGGTACATGCTATGGACAACAATCTTACTGAATCCATTGCATACGAGGCAGAAAAGCAAATTGCTGCATTTGAAAGTTATGATTTAGTAGAAGGAGTAGCAGCTTTTGTTGAGAAAAGAAAAGCTAATTTTATAGGACAATAAAAAAACAAATAATGAATTTTGAAGCAATAAAGAGTAACATAAAAGCCTTTGTAGAAAAAGAACTACTCACGCTAGAACCTTGGATTTTAAATGCAGAATGGGAGGAGAAATTACCCAAACTAAACGAGCTTAGAGAAAAAACTAAAGCACTGGGTCTTTGGCTTCCTCAGATTCCAAAAGAATATGGCGGTTTGGGTCTTACAAATGCTGAGCACGGAGAAGTAAGTGAAATTTTGGCAGCAAACCCTTATGGTCATTATTGTTTTAATTGCCAAGCACCCGATGCTGGTAATATGGAAATATTAATCGAGTTTGGTACGGATGCACAAAAAGAGCAATACCTCTACCCCCTTTTACGAGGAGAAACTAGAAGTTGTTTTGCAATGACGGAACCGGACCATGCGGGATCTAATCCAGTAAAGATGGGCTCGGTTGCTCTAAAAGAAGGAGACAACTATGTAATCAATGGGCATAAATGGTTTACTTCTGCCTGCGATGGCGCAAGTTTTGCTATTGCAATGCTGGTTACCGATCCAGAAGGAGATAACCCACATGAACGTGCAAGTCAAATTATTGTGCCTTTGGATACAGAAGGGTTTGAATTTGTCCGTAATGTATCGATTATGGGTCACACCGGTGGTGGTTGGGAAAGTCATGCGGAGATTAAATTCAACGACTGTAAAGTTCCTTTAACAAACGTATTAGGCGAAGATGGGGCTGGTTTTGCAATTGCACAAGCGCGATTAGGTCCTGGAAGAATTCACCATTGTATGCGCTGGATTGGAATTTGTGAACGTTCCTTAGACCTGATGTGTAAACGAGCTGTTTCTAGAGAAATAGCCGAAGGAGAATATTTGTCCGATAAACAAACCATTCAAAACTGGATTTCTGAATCCAGAGCTGAAATAAACGCAGCACGGCTTTTAGTTCAAGATGCTGCTCACAAAATTGATATTCAAGGAGCTAAAAATACCCGAGCTGAGATTTCGATTATCAAATTTTTCTGTGCGGATATTCTACAAAAAGTCATCGACCGCGCCATACAAGTTCACGGTGCTTTGGGTATGACCGATGATATTATCTTATCCTATTTTTATCGTCACGAACGTGCAGCTCGAATCTATGATGGAGCAGATGAAGTACACAAAAGTCGTTTGGCTCGTGCCATTTTAAAAAAGTATAAAGTCTAAACCAATGAGCGTATCCATAGATAAAGCAAAAGAAGTTCGAAAAGGAGAGGGTATTGATGCTGAAGTTTTAAGTGCTTATTTAGCAAAAGCATTAGATAAACCTGAAGGCGAAGTTGTCATCAAGCAATTTCCTTCTGGGTTCTCAAACCTTACGTATTTAATAACGTTTGCTGAACAAGAATATGTATTGAGAAGACCACCCTTTGGAGCCAATATAAAATCGGGGCATGACATGTCTCGAGAGTACACTATTTTGAGTGCGCTCAATGGAACTTATGATAAAGCTCCAAAGCCCATTCTATTTGAAAAAGAGCCTGGGGTATTGGATGCACCTTTTTATTTAATGGAACGGGTGCAAGGAACTATTTTACGTGCTGGTACATTAAAAGAAAATCTGCCAACTCCTTCCCAGTTTCAATCTCTATCTAACAACTTTGTAGATACTTTGGTAGAACTACACCAACTCGACTACAAAGCCATTGGATTAGAAAACTTAGGGAATCCTGAGGGCTATTCAAAAAGGCAAGTTGAGGGGTGGAGCAAGCGTTACCAAAAATCGAAAACCTCGGAGGTTACTGCGATGGAGAAAACTGCCCTTTGGCTACAAGAAAACATACCTACTGGATCTAGAGCCAGTTTGGTTCACAACGATTTTAAATACGACAACCTGGTTTTAACTCCCGATGAGAACCTCAACATTAAAGCAGTCTTAGATTGGGAAATGACCACTCTTGGGGATCCTTTAATGGATCTTGGAACTAGTCTTGGTTATTGGGTTCATGAATCAGATCCTGATTTTATTGCACAAAATCAATTGAGTTTGACCTCCAAACCGGGGAATCCAAGTCGAGGTGAAATTGTTAGTTTATACGAACAAAAAAGCGGAAAAACCGTAGATAACATTGAATTTTATTTTGTCTTTGGTGTCTTTAAAATTGCTGTAATTGTTCAACAAATATACTATCGTTACACGCTTGGGCATACAAAAGACCCTCGATTCAAAGACCTGAATCAAATTGTAGAATTGTATGGAACCCTTGCACAACAGGCAATTCAAAAAAAGAAAATCGATAACTTATTTTAAAGAATACAATCGTATGGAAACGACGACAAAAAAAGATTTAAAAGATTTTAGACTCGAAACAAGACAATGGCTAGAAGAGCATTGCCCGGAGAGTATGAGAACCCCTTTAAAGGATTCAGCAGATTATTATTGGGGTGGTAGCAACCCTGCTTTTTCGAGTGAAGATCAAAAGATTTGGTTTGAAAAAAACCTTGAAAAGAAATGGATCGTTCCTTATTGGGATACACAATATGGTGGGGGTGGTTTAAGCGCTGAAGAAAACAATATCCTTACCCAAGAAATGACTCGTATTGGAGCTAGAAAACCTCTTTTTAGTTTTGGAATTTCTATGCTGGGCCCTGCCCTTCATAAATTTGCAAACGAAGAACAAAAGATGCGTTTCTTACCTGATATTACTGCAGGAAAAACTTGGTGGTGTCAAGGCTATAGCGAACCCAATGCAGGGAGTGACTTAGCTGGTTTACAGACCAAGGCAGAAGATAAAGGAGATCATTATTCGATTAGCGGATCTAAGGTATGGACTTCCTACGCAGATAAATCGGACTGGATTTTTTGTTTGGTTCGCACTGATTTTGACGTACCAAAACACAATGGAATTAGCTTCCTTTTAATTGATATGAAATCGGAAGGTGTAAGTACGCGTCCGATTAAGCTAATCAGTGGAAAATCGCCTTTCTGTGAGACCTTTTTCGACAATGTAAAAGTACCAAAAGAAAACCTCATTGGAACCCTAAACGATGGGTGGACAATTGCTAAATACCTTTTAACCCACGAACGTCAAATGATTGGTGGAGTTGGAGAAACGGATGTTCGCAAAGCTGTTCACGACATTGCTATAGAAAATATGCCTATGCAAGATGGTATTCTTAAAGATGGTGTTTTACGAGCTGAGATTGCTGAATTAGAAATGAATGATGCCATTTTTGAAATGACCATTCAGCGTATCACAGATGAAGCAAAAACAGGGGTAAATGCCGGAGCATTATCTTCGTTTTTCAAATATTATGGAACAGAACAAAACGTAGCCCGAATGGAATTACTTTCAGCAATCACAGGAACCGATGGTCTTTTATGGGAAAGCGAAAATAAAGATGCAGTAACGGAAGTTCGAACATTTTGTAGATCCAAAGGAAACACCATCGAAGGTGGAACATCGGAAGTACAACTCGGAATCATTTCAAAACGCATCTTAAACTTACCTTCATAACACGGAATTTATGGCACTTATACTATCAGAAGAACAAAAATTACTTAAAGATTCTGCAACAGAATTTTTAGCGATCAATGCTCCAGTAGAGCAATTTAGAGATCTACGAGATAATAATTACAAAGCTTTTGACGAAAGCCTTTGGACTAAAATAGTCGAGATGGGATGGACCGCCTTGACCATTCCAGAAGAATTTGATGGCCTTGAATTTGGTTATGTAGGCTTGGGTCAAATTTTAGAAGAAATGGGTAAAAATATAACCAAGGCTCCCCTATTCTCTTCTATCGTTTTGGGTGCAACTGCTCTGACCCATTCGAAAAATCAGGGCCTCAAAAAAGAATGGCTTCCTCAACTGATGGAAGGGACTAAACGTGTTACTTTGGCTCTGGACGAACATACCTATTTTGATCCAACAGCAATTGCAACTACTGCAAAATCGACTGCAAACGGATATACCCTTTCTGGCAAAAAAACAATGATAATTGATGGAGCTTCGGCTGATGCATTTATTGTTGTAGCCAACACTGAGGAAGGAGAAGCAGCTTTATTTATGGTTGCTGCAGACTCAAAGGGGATTACGATAACAACCGATGTTTTACTTGATGCAGGAACTTATGCGACTGTCACTTTTGATCAAGTAGCAGTAGCATCAGTCGATCGGATTAGCGGAGTTGGAGAAGGATCTGCCTTATTGAATGATATTCTAAATACAGCTTCAATTTGCCTGTCTGCCGAAATGCTCGGGATGATTACTGAAGCCTTTGGTCAAACTGTTGCCTATCTTAAAGAACGAGAGCAATTTGGAAAACGCATTGGGACATACCAAGCCTTACAACACAGAGCAGCCATTATGTTTTCGGAAATTGAGTTGTGTAAAAGTATCGTTATTCAGGCCTTACAAGCTTTGGATTCAAATGCTGATGATATAGATCAACTGGCGAGTTTAGCCAAAGCCAAATTGGGTAAAACAATCAAACTAGTTACCAACGAAGCTATGCAAATGCATGGTGGAATTGGAGTAACCGATGATGTGAATATTGGGTTTTATTTTAAAAGAGCTCGTGTTTTACAGCGTTTGTTTGGAGACTATAACTTCCACTTGGATCGTTATGCGCGACTGAACAACTACTAGACCTTATTTTAAATAAAAAAGCCAGCTATATGCTGGCTTTTTTATTTTCTTAATTCTTAATACCCGGTTGTTTGAGTATGAAGTTTTCTTCAATTTTGGCCTTGTCAACCATATCTTTCACTTCTTTTAAAAGGACTTTTGCATTATAAATAACACCATCGCTTATGGTATATTGTACCCCACCCACCCGAACAACTTCATTGTCTTCGGTCAGCTTAATAGCACCGGTTCCATATAAAACTTTAAAGTTTTCAAGCGGATTGGCGTCTACTAAAATCATATCTGCAAGCTTACCAACTTCTATAGAACCAATGAGGTCATCCATTTTCAATGCTTCTGCCCCATTGAGGGTAGCAGAACGGATTACTTCTAGCGGATGAAAACCAGCTTCACGAAGCAGCTCCAATTCTCTAACATAAGCAAAGCCATAGAGCTGGAAAATAAAACCCGAATCAGAGCCTGTAGTTACACGACCTCCCCTGTTTTTATATTCGTTTACAAAAGTCATCCATAAACTAAAATTATTTTTCCACGCTATTTCTTGTTCCGTACCCCAGAAATGCCAGTACGACCCGTGGGATATTTTTGAGGGCTGATAAAAGCGCCACAGGCTGGGTAAGGTATAATCTTCGTGCCATTCGGCTCTTCGAGCACGATGTAAATCGCGACTTGCTTCGTAAATGTTGAAGGTTGGATCGAGTGTAAAATCAAGAGCAAGGAGTTCTTCCATCACCAAATTCCAATGATCAGAATAAGGTTTGGCAGCTTGTGCCCATAATTTACCAGCCTGTTCAAAACGATGTTGTTCGTTTTGATAATTATAATCCAAGGGATAATTTTGTACCGTACGATCTTCAAAAAGCGCTTCGGGTAATCCATACCAATGCTCCATAGAAGTCAAGCCAGCACGAGCAGAGTGTAATACATTCCAACGAGCCACACTAAGTTGTGCGTGGTGACTGGCAGAACCTAATCCTAGTTTATTGTTTTCATCTAAGGCAGCTTCCATAATTTTTGGTGCAGCACCAAAGAATTTAATTCCATCGGAGCCAGCTTTTGCGTTTTGTCGAACCCATTCTCGAGCTTGTTCTTCAGTTACAATGGGTGTTTTAGAACCCGACCCAAAGCCAGTGTATTGTACAATACGCGGAGCAATAATTTCGTTGTTGGCACTTTTCTTTTTTAAATCCAATGCCCAATCTCTACTGCGACCACTAGGTTCTCGAACCGTAGTAACTCCGTGAGCCAACCACAACTTAAAAACATAATCCCAATCGGCACCCTGAGAAACACCTCCAATATGCCCATGCATATCAATGAATCCAGGAAGTAAATACATGCCATGGGCATCAATTTCCTTTCCACCTTCTTCTAATTCTGGTCTTCGATCATCGTCAATTGCAACTCCTGGATAACCCACAACACGAACTTGTGTGATTACATTTTGTTCGACAACAACATCAACAGGTCCCATAGGTGGTGCACCATTACCATTGATTAAAGTAACCCCGCGAATGATGAGTTGATCAAAGGGGCCCTCTGCACTTTTTTCTTGTGCTTGTATGGGTTGAATAAATAATGTTAGAAAAAAAAGAACTAAAATAGCCGGTGCTGATTTCATTGGATGGGTTTTTATAGAATCCTAAATTAAACAATTAAAACGAGATGTCAATTAACATCCAATGGACACTCATTTATAATTGAAACACATAAAATAAAGTAATTCCATTACTTGTTAGTTTTTAATAGTGATATGCATATAATTGAAATACTAACATAAAAATAGCTGTGTAATCTCGATAATTATTTATTAAGAATTTAGTAAAAAAACACCTAAACACACGATAGTTAATTGTTTAGTACTCAAAAAAAACACCATAAATAGTTGTTGGCATGATTTATGAATTGAATTATTTACTATATTTATACCATGAATAAAAATTTCATATTATTACTATCTTTATTTGCACTCTTGTTATCACAAAAGGCTTTTGGTCAGGATTTTTCCCCTCCCATAATTTCCGAGCTTTCTATTACTCCTAATCAAACTACTTACGATATTTCATCAAACAATGTAACCCTAACCATTCGGGTGAAAGCCGAGGATGATTCTGGAGTCGATCAATCGAGATTAAGTTGGAATAGTTCTTTTACGAACAGTAGTTCTGACTGTCCAATAGACGTTCCAAATATTTATTCTTCTGCTTGGATTTTAGTTGAAGGTACCGCAAATGATGGATTCTACGAAAGAACAATTGTACTCGACAACACTGCATTACCAAGTTGTAATTTTCAGCTCCAACGTGGGAATTTTTACGATACTGGGGCATATGAATCGGCGCCTATTTCCTCTTTAACCAATTTTGATGGCTCAACTTTTTTTGAGTTTGATGTGGTCAACAACAACGTCATAGATTTTTCACCTCCTGTAATTTCTGAACTCTCCATTACTCCCAGTCAAACTTCATACGACATTACATCCAACAATGTAACCCTGACCATTCGCATAAAAGCGGTCGATGATTCTGGAGTCGATCAATCGAGATTAAGTTGGAATAGTTCTTTTACGAACAGTAGTTCTGACTGTCCAATAGACGTTCCAAATATTTATTCTTCTGCTTGGATTTTAGTTGAAGGTACCGCAAATGATGGATTCTACGAAAGAACAATTGTACTCGACAACACTGCATTACCAAGTTGTAATTTTCAGCTCCAACGTGGGAATTTTTACGATACTGGGGCATATGAATCGGCGCCTATTTCCTCTTTAACCAATTTTGATGGCTCAACTTTTTTTGAGTTTGGTGTGATCAATAACCCTGTTTATGTTCAAAACAACACCTGTAAATGTCCAAATGCATCTGTAGGCGACACCGAAGAAATTAATGGAGTAACCTATACCGTGGTAGATAATTCGACTATAGATGATCAAATTGCAAATGGTAATGTAAACCTATGTACTAGTCTGGTCACCAACATGGAAGAGCTTTTTAAGAACAATGCTTCTTTCAATACTGATATTAGTTTTTGGGATACTTCGAATGTAACCAACATGAGGTACATGTTCTTTGGAGCGACCGCTTTTAATCAAAACATAGGAGCTTGGGATATATCGAATGTAACCCTAATCGACAATCTATTCAACGGCGCTAGTGAATTCAATCAAGACATTAGCAGCTGGAATACTTCAAGCGTAACCGGTATGTCTGGAGTATTTGGAAGTGCCAGCAATTTTAATCAAGATATTGGAGCTTGGGATACATCAAATGCAAATAACATGGAGTCCATGTTTAATTTTGCTTTGGTCTTTAATCAAGATATTGGTAATTGGAACACAGCAAGTGTAACGGATATGAGTCGGATGTTCAATACGGCAAGTTCATTCAATCAAGATATTGGTTCTTGGAACATTTCTAGTGTAACCAATATGGACCAAATTTTCGGAAATGCAACTTCTTTTAATCAAGATATCGGTGGTTGGAATACTACTGCTGTTACGAATATGGATGGAATGTTTCGAAATGCAGAAGTATTCAATCAATACATTGGAAATTGGAACACTTCTAATGTGACTACAATGGATTCTATGTTCAGTGAAACAGATGTTTTCAATCAAGATATTGGATATTGGAATGTTTCATCTGTTGTTAATTTTAGTTACTTATTCAATGGTGCTATTGCATTTAATCAAAATTTATCCAGATGGTGTGTTTCTAACATTGCATCTGAACCGGATCTTTTTGGGAATGATTCTTTATTAACTGATGCAAACCTACCCATTTGGGGAACTTGTTCTAATGGCGCTAACGGAGCAGAAGCTCCTGCATCAGGAAATGGGTCGATAAGTAGTCCTTATCAAATTAATTCTTTTAGTCAGTTATTGTGGATATCAGAAGAGAGTTCGCGTTGGGATAAGCATTACATTCAAACGGCTGACATCTATGCTGAGATGACACATATTTTAAACAATGGATCTGGTTGGAGTCCAATTGGTAATGTATCAACTGGTTTTACTGGAGGTTATGATGGGCAAGACTTTCACATCGAAAACCTTTTCATTAACCGCCCTACAGAAGACTATATTGGTCTATTCGGAGAAATAAAAAGTAACTATACCGCTGCCGTATTAATTAAGAATGTAACTCTTTATAATGCAGATATAACTGGTGGAGCATATGTTGGAGCAGTTGTTGGGAATGCTGAAGGATATAACGAAAATTCGAACATTACATTCTCTACAATCCAAATCAATGGAGCTACTGTAGAAGGTAACTATAGAGTTGGAGGTCTTGCCGGAAGGATTCATAATCACACACTAATAGAAAAAAGTTCTTTCGATGGAGAAGTAAGTGGAGCGGATGGTGATACAGACGACAACCAAGCCGTTGGTGGATTGGTAGGGCAGTCGAGCTACAAATCCAACATACTTCAATCATATACTACTGGACCTGTTGTTGGAAATTATATGGTTGGTGGTCTAATTGGTCAAAATTCGTATTCTAATTTACAAGATAATTATTCAAGGGCCAATGTAAGTGCGGCCTATGACGCCGTTGGTGGTCTCATTGGATGGGATCAGGTTGATAACGAAAATTCGGGACGGGTAAACAATTTCAGTACAGGTAGTGTTTCTATTAACTCTGGGAATGCAAGTATTGGCGGACTTATCGGACACCAAGCAGAATGCAATAGTTGTAGCATAAGAGGCGGTGAAAACTATTGGTCTTCTGAATTGAGTGAAACCTCGGATTCGACTGATAATGGAATCGACAATAATGTAGCAGCAGTTGACCTGAAAAATCAATCAACATATTCCGAATGGGATTTTGATTCGACTTGGATTATATCTGGAAATGCAAACAATGGGTATCCTTTTCTTAGAGAAAATAATGAGATTGGTCTAAATAACATCAGTATTAATCAAGCGAATGATGAATTAATACTTGTATTTAATCAGCCTTTATACGATGATGAAGATGAAGAATTAACTACTCAAGATTTTGAATTTGAACTTAGTGGAGCTAATGCGGAAAGTGGAGGGGTATCGGTAAGTTTGAACCCCACCAGTCTTGAAATTTCATCTGACAGAAAAATATTTACATTAACCGTTTCTCTTACTGGAACTTTTGATGGTACTGAAATCTTAAAAGTTGGACCTAGTGATGAGGAGGAGGATGGCGATTTCGAGGGAGTACATCTTAGTATTGCATTGAATGAAATTACCTCCGATTCGGAAGCTCCTACTGTATTACTTTCATCAAATGATACGGATCAAACGGTAAGCCAAAATCAAGAAATAATTATAATTGCTAATTTTTCTGAATCGATGGCTCTAACACCAACTATTCAATTCTCTAACGATACTTCAACAAATCACTTTATGTCTCCCTATGCTTATGGAGTTGAAGTTGTAGACCAACAAAACCAAACTTCAGGTGCAGGAGCAGGTGGAACTGACCAATGGCAATCGTTTACAGTTACTAATACTGGACGATTAACAAAAGTTTCATGGAAAATGGGTAATCCAGTTATTGATGGTGAGGCACAACCAATTGATATAAAAATTTATTCTGGGCTTGGAACTTCTGGAGAATTATTAGCCATAAGTGAAGGTCTCTTTACACCTCCATATAATGATGCTAATGGAAGTTATATTGGTGGTGAATTTGTGCTTTTTGACGTTACCCAAGAAAAAATTGATGTAACACAAGGTGATGTATTTACCATGCAGTTAATTCTTACTTCTGGCAATCAAAATGTTGGTTTCCTAGATTTAAGCACCAATAATCCCTATTCTGGAGGAAAAGCAGGGAATGATGATTCTTGGGATTATATATTTAAAACGTATGTGCGACAAACTAGCTCAGGGCAAGAAAACTGGTTATATGATTGGACAGTTCCTGAAGATTATATACCAGAAATATCAACGACAGTATCGGGTTCAGACTTATCAGGAAACATATATTTAGGAACAGAAACTTTGAGTTTTAGTCTAGGAGAAGAAACTACTGCACCTACTGTTGAGCTTTCTAGTAATACATCAAGTCCTTTTGTTAATTTATCGCAAGTTGTAAGCATTACTGCAAACTTCTCTGAACCTGTTGAGAATCCGCGAATAATTTTTACGGATCAATCAGCCACTTCATCCTATACTATGAATCCTGTTTCTAGTTTTGATTTTAACACAAAATGGAGAACAAACGCAGCTGGTAATGTAGTTGAAGAACCTAATGATCGTGGCGGAGAAGATCGAGTAGTAATGGGATGGGTTGGAAATGAAAATCCTTCTCATGCTCAATTCAATGAAATTAATTTTAATGATGGAGATGAAAATGGAGATAATATCTCCTTATTCATTGAGGTTAATGAACACGTAAATACAATTACAGACTTTATTAAAGTTGGAAGTCATGGAGGTTCAAATTATTTTATTTCTTCAAGTGAATACAATAACTTCTCTACAATTGATCAATTAGTAGCGCAGGCAGATGCTCGCTTATTAACAATTGAATCCCAAGAAGAGTATGATTATCTAAAAAGTCTTTTTATAAATTCAGACTACGTATATGACAACCATCCTTATTGGATTGGATTACAACAAGACGCCAGCAGTTCAGAATACTCAGAACCTTCTGGAGGTTGGGGCTGGGTAAATCCAAAGTATACAGATTGGGAATATAGCTGGACTGTATCTTCCTCAGATACTACAGAATATTCCGTAACTGTTTATGGAACAGATCTATATGGAAATGCCTATTCAGGAACTGATAGTCTTACTTTTACTAGTGCAGCAGCAGTAATACCCGATTACCTTCCAACAAATGGTCTCATTGCCTGGTACCCATTTAACGGAAATGCGAATGATGAGAGTGGAAATAGTTTAAATTTATCCATAAACGGTCCAATTCTTAGTGACGATAGATATGGAACAAGCGACAGCGCATATGTTTTTGATGGGGAGCAACAAGCAGCACAATATTTGATTCTAAGTGACATCGATCAAATTAAAAACAATGAATTCACCTATTCCGTGTGGTTTAATAGCTCTGAATTTTATCCAAATGCATTAGGAGCTAGGCCAAGGGATTATGAAAACTTCAATGCTCAAGTGATTTTCTCAATCAATTCTAATGATTGGGATGTTGGTCCTGTGCTAAATGTGGCTTTAAAAAATCATGAAAACGAAACTCTTGGTGCTGGAACTTGGACTCCACAGGGGTCTTCTGAAGCTGGATTAAGCCCTTCTATAGAGATAAATACTTGGTATAATGCGGTTTACACTTATGGAAATGGGACCACAAAAATTTATATAAATGGGATTCTGAAAAGCACTTTTTCATCTCCGATTGATTACAATAATCAATATGATTTTGTTATTGGAGGTCAAAGAAACGGTGACAATATGGATGTAATGGGTGGATTCAATGGTAAAATTGATGATGTTGGAATATGGGATAAAGTTCTCACACAAGCTGAAGTTATACAACTATACACTGGTGTTATTGATACCGTTTCTCCAACAGTTACACTCATAGGCTCTTCTACAGTTACTGTTACAGCTATTGAGGCGCAAACTGCTATAGAATCTGCTACTATATTACCCACTTACTGGACTGATCCATACATTACCGTTCAAGATGATGTTGATGGTCTCTGGGATCCAATATTGACAGAGACAACTCTTATCGTTACAAGTACGATTATGTTTAGTGGTCTTGATACACCTGAATTTACAATTCCGATTACAGCTGTTGATTACACTATACCCGGAATATATACAATATCATACGATGCTACAGATAGTGCAGGTAATAACGCTACTCAAGTAACTAGAGTCGTTACAATCCTTGCAGATCTAACAGCTCCTGTCATTACACTCGTAGGTTCTTCTACAGTTACTGTTACAGCTATTGAGGCGCAAACTGCTATAGAATCTGCTACTATATTACCCACTTACTGGACTGATCCATACATTACCGTTCAAGATGATGTTGATGGTCTCTGGGATCCAATATTGACAGAGACAACTCTTATCGTTACAAGTACGATTATGTTTAGTGGTCTTGATACACCTGAATTTACAATTCCGATTACAGCTGTTGATTACACTATACCCGGAATATATACAATATCATACGATGCTACAGATAGTGCAGGTAATAACGCTACTCAAGTAACTAGAGTCGTTACAATCCTTGCAGATCTAACAGCTCCTTTCATTATTGAGTCTCAAGTTCTAAATGAAAGCATGTTGAGTTTTACACTCA
>PXYQ01000115.1 GCA_003023645.1 Candidatus Arcticimaribacter sp.
TGATCGGTAGGTTCTAAATTGGCTAAAGGCAATTTGAAAAAACCATAATCCGACAGCTTTTCTTTTTCTGTATTGTTGTGTTGTATTAGGGGTTTAACGGAGGCTATTTTCTTTGCTTTTGGTGCAATTCTTTTATCTGCTTCATCCTGACAAGAAAGGCAGCATGTGAAGATTAAGCAGATCAATAGAATTCGTTGGTATGTCATTGTTTATAGCTTATAAAGCGATTGTACACGTATAGGGCGATACATCGTTAGAAAAAGCATCAAAGTCATGAGCGGCATCCATAAACACAAAATTAAAAGTTCCATTATCACCTATACAAATCTTGTGTTCGTCATCTTGAAGATTTGCTCCATCGGGAAGAATCCCATCATAAACTACATCGGGAATCGTTGCTTTGTTTTTAAAAAGCATCAGCCAACCATATTCGTTACTCAAAGTTGGAAACCAAAATTTATTTTTAAAAACATTGCTGTGTATCGAAACATTCCCTGGGTAGGGGTTGTAAGCTGTGTCGGATTCGTAATCAGCCTCTACTGCTCGAATTCCTCGATCTTGGATGGATTGATTTATTATGGCTTCAGCTTCTTCCTCAGCAGCAAACACTAAATAACTTACTACCGAAAGGTTATTTGTTACATGATCTTCAACAGTGTTGTTGTAAAAATCGACATTTTGAGTAGCCATAATAATAACCCCAGTTCCTTTAGGAACGCCACTGATAATTGATCCTTTTACACCAAAATTTTCAATGTTGTTGTTATAAATCCGATTGTTGTAAGCGGTTACATTTTTACCGTAAAGAGTAAGTTTTGGAAGATTAAAAATCAATAAACCGCTTGTATTCTCGTAGACATCATTTTCGTAGATTTCTACACCGGTACTGTTTTCACTTTCAATACCCGCTACATTATAAAAAGCTCTGTTGTTGCGCACCACTACATTTTTCGATTGCCCAACATAGATTCCTGCATCCGAGGCACCAATGGCCTCACAGCCTTCAATCAAAAGATTTTTTGTCAATACAGGATATATACCATAAGCACCGTTTTGAGTAGAAATAGTTCCTGTCCATGCCGTTCGTACATTGCGAATGGTAACGTTTTTCGATTCGCTAATCTTAAGATTATCTCCAGCAGCATCTTCGATGGTTAAATCTTCAATGGTAAAATAATTGCAGTTTGTGATTAAGATTCCTTCAGCTCCTTTTGTTTGTCCTTTGAACGAAAGGATCGTTTTATCCATCCCTTTTCCTTTGATGGTTATGTGCTTTTTGCCATCCATACTAAGGGACTGAGAAAACAAGAAGTGCCCTTCTGAAAGTTCGATGGTTGCACTGTCTTTTGCCAAAATAAAAGCTTCTAAAATTTCTGTTTCAAGATTTACATAAGAACGCTCAGGGTTGTATTCTGGTAAACGGGATCCTACTGTTTTATAAAGAACAAGGAGGAGCAAAGCTCCCCCTAAAATTAAAATGATTTTTTTCATAGTAATGGTCTGATTTTATTAAAAGTACACTTTTTATTTTAACTACTTAGAAGTCGAAAAGTATTCTAGCTGTAGCTGTTCTCCCAATCTTAGGTAATCCTGGTAATGCTCTAAATTCATTATTGAATATGTTTGTAGCGGCAAGTTCAAGTTTTAATTCTGGTGTAAACTTAAATCCTAACGTTAAATCAAATAAGGACTTGGCATCAATTTCGCCTGGAAAATTAGCCACATTTGAAGTATATCCCTGATCCCATTGGTAAGAAAAACTTCCGCTTATTCTTTCTTCAGATTGATAACTCACCCCAGAACGCACCTTATTTTGTGGGAAATTCAGATCGCCTGGTTGTCCTTCAGATCGACTAAACCAAGAGTAATTGACAAATGAAGTTAAATGTTCTGTTAAGAAATATTTGGAATTCAACTCAAACCCCCAATTCGTACTCACTCGATTTGGGTCTTGTGTGATGTAACCAAAAATTAATTTAGCAGCATCTCCTCCGGGAGCTTGTTCCGTCGGAATGACTCCATGGAAAGGAAGACCAGCATTTGTAAGAGCTTGAAGAAATCCAGCTCCAGCTTGGGCATAGGCACCGTTAAGCTGTTGACCAACAGCGTTTGCAGTAGCAGCGGCTGTGGCAGCATCCAAGCCTGCACCAATAAGGAGCGCTTCAATTTGCGGCTGCGTTGTAGTTTGTACTCCTTGACCAAGAGCACCTTCTAAGCCCACAATAGTCGCAACTGGACTGATTTGTTGGAAACCAGCATTGCCTTTTTGCTCTAAATAATAGAGATCAAAACCAACGGACAATCGTTTATTAAATACGCCTTTGTAACCAAATTCAAAGGATTTCAATGTAGAAATGAGATTGACATTTCCATCTTCAGTTACTAGGGGTTGTCCGTTAGTGTCGGTAGTAACTACAGGGCTAAATCCTGTAGGAATGCTAGCGGGGTTTTGCAGAACACCGCTTACAATTGGGAGTAACTGGGCAAGCGAAGGGTCTTGCGCAGCAGCAGCAGTTAGCCCTTCTAAAACAGCACCAGTAACAGCAGCATAAGCAGCGGCTAGAGGAAAACCAGCAGCAAGGGGCGTGTTTGGAATTCCTGGGACGAGCCAATCAATTTGTGGGTTACTTCCAAAAGTATATGGATTAACAGCTCCAGTAATCCAAACATCAAAAACTCCCGGAACGGTTTGAATGGGTAAATCGAAATAAAGATCGGAAGCAGGAAGTGGATTTGCTGCTTGGTTAAAGCTGAAACGCAGATTTTGGTATTCCGAGGGTTTGAAAACTAAAGCCGCTCGTGGCGAAAATGTTTTTTCTGAAGTGAAGTTATAACCGTCATAACGTCCTGCTAAAAACAGATCCAGTTTCGGTTCGAGTTTAAATTTTGCTTGAGCATATAACCCATATAGTGTATAGTCATCATTGTCTTCATTTCTTCCATAGACATGGTTCTCGGTATCTGCTTTTGCATCGCGATAGTCCAACCCTACAGTCCATTCGGAGTTCAATATGGTCGGCGCATTAAAATTATATTGGATTTGAGTTTCGTAATGCGAGCGTTCTAGAGGCACAATTAATCCGGTTCTATTCAGGTAATTGGGATTGCTGTCGTTTCCTCCATCATTTTTAATGTAATAGGTTTGTGCAAACCAGCCTTTGTATTTGAAGCGGGCTTGTCCCCAATATTCATTTCCATAGGCTTGTCCTTCTCCAAGATCGTTATAGAAAATTGCTTTCCCAGCATTCCAACCTCCTGCGGTTACAACCTCCATTCCGTTTTTTGGCCTGAAATATAGACTTGCATTTGCGGCTGCAGACCAATATCCAGGAATTTGCGTTTGTGTTGTATCGAATAATTTGGTTCCACTTTCATCGGTATTAACATTACCAGCATTGGATATTGAGGCTCTGTTGATTGCTGTTCGGAAGTTGCTTAAGATGGCTTGGTCATCAGTGTCGTCTGGATCGAGTGTAAAATCATTCCCGCTTCCGTATCGGGCATTAATTTTATAACCAAAAGTTTCATTGGTGTTGTGTCCTCCATGACGCAGTGCAACTTTAAAAGTGTTGCGCTCCCCGTAAATCAGTTCGGCTGTAGTGCCTGGATGTTTAAACGGATCTTTAGAGATGAAGTGAACTACTCCTGAAGTCACATCTGGACCATATAGCGCTGAGCTAGGACCTAGAACAACCTCCACACGTTCGACATCGATTTGGTTGATGGGTGAGTTTTGAGAATCAAAAAATTCCAATCCAGGGGAAATTAAAGAGCGATAATCTAGCATAGGAAATACACTCGTAGAAAAAACACCATTACTCCCACGCAAAGCAATATTGACTCGTTGACCAGTTTGTTGCTGTAACTCAACCCCAGGAGTATTTATAAGGGCTCTAAGAGGAGATAGCGATCCACCAGATTCGGTTACTTGCTTGGCTGTAATTACAGATACAGCAGACGGGGCTTCTTGCAATTTTTCAGCCCTACGTGAAGCAGAAATAATAACTTCATCAAAAGAATTTTCAACAACGAGGGTGATGGTGCCCAACTGTTCTGCGTTTACGGTAATATTCTGTGATCCAAATCCAATGAAAGAAACTTCAATTTCAAAAGGAATGTCTTTCGATGTTGTTAGGTTGAAATTTCCATTCTGATCAGAAACTGTTCCTTGACTTGTTCCATTGATAATAACATTTGCACCCAGCAAACTTTCTCCTTGTTCATCGAGGATTTTACCTTGAATGGTGGTTTGAGAAAAAACGTTGGAAGTGAAAAATAGACAGAGTAAACCAATGTAAAAACATTTAGTATTGTGCATGATATAAAATTTAGGTACTCCAATAATAAAAAAAACATCTGGTTTAATAAAAAATAATGGCAAAAAATAATTATATTTGCATGAATTTCTGAACAAATACCACAGAGGAGACTATAAGTCCCCTTTTTTTTTATAATGAATTTTAAAAGTTTAGTAGCCGAATTGTTGCAAGTTGCGTTGGATGAAAATCCAAGCCTGTTTTTAATTGAATTAAAGATCGGGGCAGACAACGGTATTCGTATTTTAATAGATGGAGATGAGGGTGTTAAGCTCGAATCTTGTATCGCTGTAAGCCGTCAAATAGAACATAATATTGACCGAGAAGAATTCGATTTTTCTTTAGAAGTTAGTTCAGTAGGAGTTGGTTCTCCATTGACAATGCCCCGACAATACGAGAAAAATGTAGGAAGATCTTTAGAGGTTCTTACTGCTGACGACGAAATACTAACCGGAAATTTAACACAAGCTGACCAAAAAGGAATTACTCTAGAATGGAAAGCAAGAGAGCCTAAACCAATAGGTAAGGGTAAAGTAACAGTAACAAAAATAAAAGAACTGCCTTTTGTGTCTATAAAAAGCGCAAAGGTGATTATTAAATAAATTAGCATAACTAAAATGGAAAATTTAGCACTTATTGATTCCTTTTCTGAGTTTAAAGACGAAAAATTAATTGACAGAGTAACCCTTATGGTTATTTTGGAAGAAGTTTTTAGAAATACGCTAAAACGTAAATTTGGTTCGGATGATAACTTTGATATCATCATCAACCCTGATAAAGGGGATTTAGAAATTTGGCGTAACCGTATTGTAGTTGCAGATGGCGAAGTCGAAGATCCAAATCAAGAAATTGAACTTACTGTTGCTCAAAAAATCGAACCTGATTTTGAAGTTGGAGAAGATGTTTCAGAAGAAGTTAAGCTTATAGATCTAGGGAGACGATCCATCTTATCCTTACGTCAAAACCTAATTGCAAAAATATACGAACACGATAGTAACAACATCTTCAAACAGTTCAAAGAGCTTGAAGGTGCAATTTATACTGCCGAGGTTCACCACATCAGAAGTAGAGAAGTAATTTTGTTGGACGACGACGGTAATGAACTTATTCTGCCAAAAGATCGCCAAATACCTTCTGACTTTTACCGTAAAGGTGATAATATCCGTGGAATTATAGAGTCTGTAGAGCTTCGAGGGAACAAACCACGAATAATACTATCTAGAACGTCACCTATATTCCTAGAAAAGCTTTTTGAACAAGAAATTCCAGAAGTATTTGACGGATTAATAACCATCAAAAAAGCAGTGCGTATTCCAGGAGAAAAAGCCAAAGTAGCGGTTGATTCTTATGACGATCGTATTGATCCAGTTGGTGCTTGTGTTGGAATGAAAGGTTCTCGAATTCATGGAATTGTTCGTGAATTAGGAAACGAAAACATTGATGTAATAAATTATACGAGTAACTTACA
>PXYQ01000116.1 GCA_003023645.1 Candidatus Arcticimaribacter sp.
CCTCTTTTTTCTAGAAATTCAGCATGCGCATCTTCCATTATTTTGGGATTATCCAACAATTTAAAGGCCGTAAGTGCTAATGTTTTTGCTGCAACGAGCATTCCTTTGTTTCCGATCGATGTTCCTCCAGCAGCAACTGCTTGCCAACTGTGAGCAGGTGTTCCTGGGACCCAGGTTGCAGCACCCATTCCTGCAGTAGGAACTGTAAAACTCACATCACCCACATCAGTAGATCCCATTGGAAGCGCATTCGGATCATAGGGTTCAACCCCATTTACAAAAGCCATATTCAAAGGCTTTCCTAAGGTCTCCGCAATACTTTTTGCAAACTCGCTTTCTTTTGTTGTATAGTCAAACCCACCAACTTGGCTAAGACTCTTGTGCATCAATTCTTGCAGTACATCGTTGGGAAGTAATTCGTGCGTTCCACCAATCATTTCGAAATCCATAGTTGTTCCAGTACCTAAGGCTGCACCTTTGGCAGTGTTCACAATTCGATCGAAAATATCAATTACCACATCGCGTCGGTCGTGACGAGCATAGTAATATACTTCAGCAAAATCCGGCACCACGTTAGGCGCTTCTCCACCTCGAGTAATTACATAATGAATTCGAGCGCTAGATGGGATGTGTTCGCGCATCATATTGACCATATAGTTCATCGATTCTACACCATCGAGGGCAGATCGCCCTTGTTCTGGAGCTGCCGCTGCATGAGCCGAACGTCCGTAAAATCGAAATTTAGCTGATTTGTTTGCTAAAGCTGCACCAGGATTGGCTGCATTTTTGTTATTTGGATGCCAGTGTAAAGCCACATCGGCATCGTCAAAGAGACCTGCACGAGTCATGTATACTTTTCCAGAGCCACCTTCTTCTGCTGGGCAACCAAAGAACTTAACTGTTCCGGCTTTCCCTGTTTCTTTCAAATAATTTTTCACAGCAATTGCTGCAGCTGCCGATGCTGTACCAAATAAATGATGTCCACAACCATGACCTGCACGCGTATTGTTATCGACTTTATAGGGGAGGTTTTTTTGTGAGAGTCCAGGTAAAGCATCGTATTCGCCTAAAATTGCAATAACAGGACCATCGGTTCCGTAAGTTGCGGAAAAAGCTGTTGGAATTCCTGCGATTCCTTTTTCTATTACAAAGCCTTCAGCTGCCAGTGTTTCTTGAAGTAAGGCACTGCTTTTCGTTTCTTGATAACCCATTTCGGCATATCCCCAAATGGTTTGGGCAATGGTTCCGTATTGAGCCGCATTGGCATCAATAGCATTTAAAAAAGGAGTGTGATCGGTTTGTGCTTGAACACCAAATACTGCAAGACTGAAGAGGGATAGGAATATCTTTTTCATAGAAATAATTTTAAAATCTGATTACTGCACCCAAGGTATACAATTTTGATTAATACAACCCCCAATCTTTTTTACTACCTTCAATAAAAATTAATCTAATGGATATTCAATCTTGGTACGCAAAGGGAACCACTTTTGTTTCTGGAGACACTTCTGTTTTTTACGTTCGCGAAGGAAAAGGAATTCCGTTAGTATGTATTCACGGCTTTCCTACATCATCTTGGGATTTTGCAACAGTATTACCAGAACTAGCCAAGCAATTTGATTGTATCGTTCCGGATCTTCCTGGATTGGGAATTTCAACGACTCCAATGAGCAAAGACATCATCATGAATCAAACCGATGCTGTTGAATTGTTGCTAGACGATTTGGGGATTACCGAAGCCCACATATTTGCACACGATATAGGCGATACGATTGCGCAAGAACTTTTGGCTCGTAAAAAAGAACAAAAAGCTAAAGTCAAATGGCTTTCTGCGGTCTTTATGAATGGGGGTATGTTCCCCGAAGTGAATCGTCCGCGTATAATTCAAAAACTATTGGGCTCTTTTATGGGACCTTTTTTTGGGCGTTTTCTGTCGAGCCGCACGTATGATAATACGATGAACAACATTTTCAGTCAAGCGCATCCGCCTTCAAAAGTTTTTTTAGAATCTTCATGGAATCTTTTACTCAACAATGACGGCCGTAAAATGATACCCGTAATCAGTCAATATCTAGAAGAACGCCGAACACATATCAAACGCTGGAGATCTCCTTTGCAGCATCCTGAAATTCCGATGGCCATGATCAACGGTATTGAAGATCCTATTTCTGGCTTGGGTACAGCGCAATTTTTTCAAAAACTTCAACCCCAATCCCTAACCGTTTTTATTGAAAACTCAGGGCATTATCCACATGTAGAAACACCCGAAGCGGTACTATCCTCTTTTTTTAAATTTCATAAATCCCTTTAATCCAACAGTATGTCCAATCGAATTTTAATTGTAATCATTTCTATTTTATGCTACTCTTGTAGCACAACAACTAAATCCGAAACCCCAGTGCAAACATCCAAGCTACAACATGTGGTCCTGATTCAATACAAAGACAGTGTCACACCTCAAGAATTTAAAACCATTGCAGAAGGAGCTCAAACGCTCAAAGGAATTGAAGGCGTCCACAATCTTCAATACACAACAAATGTATCTCCAGAAGGCTTAAATAAAGGGTATACGCATAGTTTGACCTTGTATTTTGAGAATGAAACTGACCGAGATGATGTTTATCTACCACATCCGATACATCAAGCTTTTGTAAAACTATTCGTTCCTTTTACTGCTGATGTTTTGGTATATGATTATTGGGAAGAATAATTCAGCCTTTTTATGGATGTAACCAGAGTTTAGAAAATAGCACGATCTGTGTTTTTTTTAAATACTCAATACCCTAGAGCCTGCAATTTCATGAGCAACGTCATCGACCATTAAACGGATCGGATCATTTGATTTTGTAGAAAAGGCAATGGTTGTATGGGCGATGGTGACTGATAAAATGACACCCCTGAAGTTAATTCGAAATTCCAAGGAATCCCATGCCTTGGGCAATCGCGGACGAAAAGAAAGTTGATCATCTACGATTCGCATTCCGGCAAAACCTTCTACAATACTCATCCAAGTTCCTGCCATACTGGTGATGTGTAGGCCTTCTTCAACTTCAGCATTATAGTCGTCCAAATCCAAACGCGCCGTTCTTAGATAAAAAGTATAGGCTTGTTCTTCTTTTCCTAAGCGAGAGGCTATAATGGAGTGAACACAGGGAGACAAAGACGATTCGTGTACGGTTAAAGGCTCATAAAAGTCATAATTGCGTTCCAATGTTTTCAAGTCAAACTGGTTTTCAAACAAATAAAAACCTTGCAACACATCGGCTTGTTTGATGTAAGGAGAACGTAGAATACGATCCCAAGACCAATGTTGATTTATGGGACGTTCGCTTGTGTTTAGATCAGCTACTGGGGTAAGTTCCTTGTCCAGAAACCCGTCTTGTTGTAAAAAAACCTGCTTGTCATCATCGTAAGGAAAGTAAACCTGTGAAGCAATGTTTTTCCATTGCTCTAATTCGACTGTATCTACTTTGGTTTTAGCAGCGATACGTTTATAATCAATTGGAAATTCGCTGCGAATTCGAGCCACTTGTTTGGCCGTATATTCTAAACACCATTGGGCGATATAATTTGTATACCAGTTATTATTGACATTGTTTTCGTATTCGTTCGGTCCAGTAACACCCAACATTACATAGGCGTTTTTATCTTTCGAAAAATTAAATCGCTGTGCCCAAAAACGACTGATTCCAATTAAAACCTCCAAGCCCATTTCGGGAATATAGGAAGTATCGGCAGTGTAACGTTCGTAATTGAATATTGCAAACGCAATGGCACCGTTTCGATGAATTTCCTCAAAAGTAATTTCCCATTCGTTATGACATTCTTCGCCATTCATGGTAACCATAGGGTAGAGTGCAGCTCCAGAAGTAAAGCCAAGTTTTGTCGCATTTTCTATTGCGCGATCGAGCTGTTGATACCGATATGCCAATAGATTGCGAGCTACTTCTTGTTTTTTGGTCGCCATATAAAAGGGAATGCAATAAGCTTCAGTATCCCAATAGGTACTTCCACCATATTTTTCTCCCGTAAATCCTTTGGGACCGATGTTTAGGCCTGCATCATTTCCGGTATAGGTTTGGTTGAGTTGAAAGATGTTGAACCGAATCGCCTGTTGGGCTTTCACATCCCCACCAATCTGTATGTCTGCACGTTCCCAAATGTTGGCCCATTCGTTTGTGTGCTTTTCAAGCAAAACATCAAACCCAATTTCACTCGCTTTTTCGAGCTCCTTTTGTGCTTGGTGTTTTAGATGCTCTTTTGGATAATTCCGATCACTAACATAGCCGCCATATTTTATTAGGGTAACGCTATTGTTTTCAGATAGAGGAAGGGTATAGGTCAGGGTTGTTTTATGATCTGTTTCTGTCGCTTTGGCTGGTACGTTTAGTAGTTTGCCTTCCGACCAAAGTTGTGTTTTCATATACGTACATACATGAAACGCTGTCTTCAGGGTATGTGAAAGAATAAAAGCCCGATCTGCTTCTGTTGATAGTGCATCGACCTGCCAAAATTGATCTTCCCAATTACTGTCTTGATTTGTAATCCCAGCATCGAGGTAGGGACTTATTTCTAGCGCTGCAGTTCCTTGAATCACTTTTACGGTGTAGCGAATTGCACCTAAATTAATTTGATCCAAAGACAAGAACCGAAGGCTTTCTATTTGAAGTACGGTATTGTCCTGAAGTGTACATTGGAATGTTCGGCTGTATGTTCCCATCTGCATATCCAATACACGTTCGTAATCAACAATAGCTTTGCATTGGTTGAGGTCTAAGACCTGATCGTTAACTGTGATGTGAATTCCAATCCAATTGGGTGCATTGAGCACCTTTGCAAAGTATTCCGGATAACCGTTTTTCCACCAGCCAACACGTGTTTTATCTGGATAATAAACCCCGCCAATATAACTTCCCTGAAAACTAGACCCAGAATAATCTTCTTCAAAATTGGCGCGTTGACCCATGGCACCATTTCCGATACTGAATAAACTCTCAGAAGATTTTACGTTTTCTGGATTCCAACCGTGTTCAATTATTTTCCAAGGGTTTTCGAGGTAGTGTTTTGCGATCATGATATAGCTGCTAACGATTGTAGAAGATTCGAATCTATGGATTCAAGAGAACTGAAGATGTAGTCTGCTGCGGCAAGTTCTTTGGCATCACCAATGCCAACGGCAACCATCTGCGCGGCTTTGGCTGCGGCTACTCCAGCTGCTGCATCTTCAAATACCACACATTGATTTGCTGATGTATTCAGATTCTTTGCTCCCAAAAGAAAAACTTCTGGATTGGGCTTGGAATGCGTAACATGCGTTCCGTCTACAATACTGTCGAAGTAGGGAAGTAAGTCTAGTTTCTTTAAAATCAATTGTGCGTTTTTACTAGCAGAACCGAGTGCTATAGGTACATTATTATCCTTTGCAAAATCCAGAATAGTTAGAACTCCAGGAAGAATTTCTGTTTGATCCATTGCTTGAATTAATTCCAAATAATGTTCGTTTTTTTGGCGCAAAAGAACTTCTTTTTGTTCCAGATTCATTTCTGTTCCTGCCCACTCCAGCATGAGGTCAAGCGAATCTACTCGGCTGATTCCTTTTAAACCTTCGTTTTGAGTTTCTGATAGATTGAAATTAAAGCTAGTGCCAATCGTTTTCCAAGCGATGTAATGGTATTTAG
>PXYQ01000179.1:0-3954 GCA_003023645.1 Candidatus Arcticimaribacter sp.
CTTAGAAATGGCTTATAATGAAATCAAAAACCGTAAAGGTAAAATGGTAGATGGTTTATTTGTGAAAGAAAGGTAAAACCGCTTGACAATTTAAAAAAACGCAAATAAGATATATATATGAGTAAATGGAAAAACACATCAAGCTGGAATCGTGGTCAACGAGTCGAAAAAGAGTTTGCCCCCCTTCTGCGTCAACGCGATCCTAATTATAGGAAAGCAGACAGAGAAGAACAGTTCAGACATATTGACTACTTCAGTAATTTTGGCACTATTGATGTAAAAGCTAAAAAGAAGATTAACCGTTCTGATTCACAAGAACAGGACGAACTAATTTGGGTTGAATTTTTGAATGTTCAAGGAAGAGAAGGTTGGCTTCGCGGTCAAACTGATGTGATAGCTTTTGAGCGAGATGAAGACTTTGTTCTAATCAAACGAAATTATTTGTTAGGTATGTGTCAAGTCAGATGCGATTTGAGCAAGAGAGTGACAAATAGTAAAGATGCGTTATACAAAGGATACCAACGTGAAGGTCGCAAAGATTTAATATCTATTATTAAGATGAGTGATGTTCTAGACTTACCTCACCAAGTGTGGAAAAAATAGTGTAAATTACAATATATGGAGGGGCAAATAAAAGTAATAGGAGCAAATGAGCTACTAGAAGAATATAAAGACTTAGAAGGCACAGGTTCTTTAATTTCGGTAGACAAAGACCATTTTGATTTAAAAATAGGAGAAGAAAGGTTTTATTATCAATCTTATAATTACGTAATTACAGAAGATTCAATCGAATTTGAGGGTTGGGCTGCAACAAAAGACGAAAATGTGGGTAGATTGGGTATCAAATTTACCCCAAAAACGCTCGCTAATTTAAAAAAAGACAAATAAAGTGTAATATATGATATGTTCGGACTCATTACAATGTTATTATCAACGCTCGGCGCAACGGGCATGGGATCAATGCTTAAAATTGTTGCGGGTATTGTTGATCGGGTCGGGGCGGCTAAGGAATCGCGTGAAAAAAGAGAGCTTATTAGAGAGATGCAGCTCAGAGAAGCCGACATCAAGTTTCAAGAATCTGTTTTCGGCGGCACTGATGAAGCGTCAATCTATACACGTTCTACTCGTAGGATTATTGCTCTTATCGGGATGCTCAACTTTGCCACAGTCTCAATACTCTGCACCCTCTACCCAAGTGTCGAACTCATCACGTTTATCCCACCAGCACACCTCACGGAATTTAATTTATTCTGGGGATTTATTAAATTCCCCATCAATCAAGGAGCGACAGTCGCAATTACAACAGGACATATCGCGCTTACCAGCATTACGATCCTCGGAGCAATAATTGGATTTTATTTCACACCAGCAGGTAGAAAATAATCAAAACAAATTTAACATAAAACATTATGACAGTAATATATATTATCCTAGCACTCGTTGTACTTTATTTCGTAGATAAAGCACTAAAGAAGGTTAAACCTATCGAGCCTCAACCAAAAGCAAAAAGAACTAGAACTAAAAAGGGCAAGTTCGTTGCTGATGACCCAAGCACACCTCAAAACGAGGCGTGGGTTGGTGGCAAATCGCCTAAAAAGAAAGCTACTAAGAAGGCAGCCAAAAAGACTACCCCGAAAATTAAAAAATAATTTTTTAAAATTATGATTATACTAATTATTACAGCAGTAGTGTGTCTTGTCACTGGTTTCGTTGTGGGTTCGCTTACAGCAGCTAATAACAAGGACACAGTAGATCGCGCAATTGCTTTGGGCAAGGAAATCGGTCAAGTAGACAAAAAAAAGTAGCGTCGTAAGTCGTTAATTTTCAGTCATTTACGAAAGCGGTCGCAATTTGCGACTGCTTTTTTTATTTTATGGGTTGACATTATCAAAAATTATGCCATATTGATGAGCATGATAATTACAAACCAAACAAAAAACATCAGTCAGTCCTCCAATCTTCAATCCACATCTTGCTCAATTGATGCAGAAGATATGCGCTACATTGCGAGCCTACTCCGCAACAACTACTCCGACACAATTCTCGCCACAATGCGTGAGATTATCGCCAACGCTATTGACGTTAGCGGCGGCAAGAAGGTCGATGTTCAGCTTCCCACAAAGATCGAGCCGAACTTTATCGTTCGTGATTACGGTACAGGCTTGAGCGAAGAAGATATGATGGGTCTGTACACTAAGTACGGTAAGTCAACTAAGCGCGGTAGCAACAATGCAATCGGCGGCTTCGGTATCGGACGCTTTGCACCTTTATCGTACACAGAATCTTTTGTTGTTATCTCTATCAATGGAGACTCCAAAACATCTTACTCAATTCGTGTTGACGAAAACGACGATACAGTTGTCAGTCGCCTTTGCTCTGAGTCAAATTCTGGAGAGGCTAATGGTATCTATGTACAAGTACCTATCGAAAACCAACACATCGAGAATTTTAATTTAAAATTTAAAAACTTCTCTCGATACCTACGGGATAATCTTAATGTCAAGAATAATTCCTTTGATTATATCGATCCAGAAATTTCATGCGATGTATTTGATTTTTTTATAGACTCAAGCGATTATTATTATAGAACTTCTCAACACGCAGAATGCAACAACCCTCACATCCTTATGGGAGGCATCATGTATCCTGTAAACAGGGACGACTATAAAAACTTTGTAAAGGGTTTGGTATATAAAGCAGACATTGGTGAGTTTAAGCTCCACCACAGTCGTGAGGCTTTAGAATACAACAACAGCACCGTTGAAAAACTCAAAAAAGCATCCGATAGGATTGCGGCAGCACTACAAAAGCGACTAAAAGCCCAATTTGATTCGTGCGATTGCTTGTACGAAGCCTCGGAAATTCAACACGACGTTGTGGCGAAGTATGGTAGGTTTTTCTCAAAAGACGCTGTGTCCGTAGATTTTGACACAAGTAAATTTGGTGGCGAAGAAGTCAGCGGCGATTTGTTTAGACCCGAGGGACTTAAAATTACAATAGTTTCACCTAATCGTAACGGTAAATTAGGTTTCTCAAATCCTCGTTGGATTAACAGTTCTCATTTTTCTCCATCTAAAAACAAAATTTTTATTATTGACGATGGTGCAAAGCCTCGCGCACTTGCAAACCGCTTGTCGTTTTTGGACGGAAGTCAAGAAGCTGTTGTGGTCGTTGGCGAAACAGAAAAAGCTCAAAAGTCTCTGCTCAAACGCTTCAAGCTAATGAAGTCTGCCAAGGTAAAACTTCTCTCCGAATGCGAGCGAACCATAACCAAGCGTACAGCAGCCAAAAAGTCTTTAGGTTCTTCGCTTGCAGGTGCAGATGTTCTGTTGTTTGATACTAACGCGATATGCTACAAACAGTCAGATGTTTGGGAGGCTCAAAAAGAAGATCTACCAGATAGCGAAACGTATTATTACGTTCGATACCACTCTAACAAATTCCAGAAGCTTGACGGCGAAGCATTTGGGGATGATGGTGATAGCCCTCTAGCTAACAAAAGATTCGTCAACTCCTTAAAGGTTATTAACCCAGACTTCAAAAATGTCTACGGTGTTCGCGGCTCTGGCTTAAAGAAGGTAGCAAAGATGAGTAATTGGATTCCTCTTGAAAGCGTTTACGTTGATTGGATCAAAAACTCTACCAAGGTTCAAGACACGGTAAATCATATAGCAATTCAAGAAACTCTTTCCGAATGTTTCGGATATAATCACCACAGGCTTTGCAACTTCACAAATCAATTGTGCGAAAAAACAGTATCAAATCAAATTATTAAAAATTTAAAAAATGTCTTTAAAACAAGAGATGATCTGTATATCAAAGAGCTACAATGGCAAAAAGTTTTGATTGATCTTAAACTTGTCGAACCGAAAATCGCAAAAGAAAAGAAAGCCGTGAGCGATTTTGATAAAAAATATCCTTATAAATTTAAAGAATACTTTGAAAAAGAACTTA
>PXYQ01000179.1:3964-5615 GCA_003023645.1 Candidatus Arcticimaribacter sp.
CTCGATGTAAATCAAAACCTATCGGACGTTGTTGATTATATCAAGAACTGGTAGTTATCATAGAAAGTCCTACTTAGGAGGGGTGGTTCTCTCCTAAGTAGGCAACATTTTTCAATAAACATTTGATTTTGCTATTGACAAGATCATTAAGTAAGCTATTATAAGTAGTACATTAACTTCACTAAAACAAGAACCCAAAGCAAAGGAAACAACATGGAAAACATACCATACATAGTCAGCGAAACAAGCGCAACTCTCATCTATGAGGGCAAGCCTTACACACTGTCAGCAAGTCAACCTAACTTCGCGCCGTTCAAGAAGGCGTTGTTGAATGGAGACTTTGAAACCGCAATCAATTACCTAGACATCAAGACTTCTATCAAAGAGTTTTCTGATGGCGAGTTATCTATCAAAGATGGCGCGGTTTATTATTACGCCGAGCGTTTACATGGAGCTGTTGTTGATAAGCTTCTTGAATTGCTTGAATCTGGAATGTCAACGTCTGCACCTTTTATTAAGTTTATTAAAAATTTGCTAGACAACCCAAGCAAGTCATCTGTCGATGAATTGTACGACTTCCTATCCTACAAGTCTCTTCCTATTGATGATGAAGGCTATGTTATCGCCTACAAGGGTGTAGCTGCTGATGGCTGGTCAAAGTCTGGCAACACCCAAACAACTGTGTTGCAAGGAGAAGTTAATGAGCGCGGTCAAATTATGAATCGCGTTGGTGATACTATCGAAGTCATGCGCCGCTGTGTTGACGATGATCGTAGCAACCAATGTTCCCACGGTCTGCACGTTGGTTCGTTTGATTACGCTAAAGATTGGGCAGGAAACGGCAAACTACTGATGGTTCGTTTCAATCCTGCTGATGCAGTTAGTGTACCACAGGACTCTGCTTGCCAAAAGCTGCGAGTAGCTATGTACGAGATTGTCGAAGAGATCGAGATTCAAGATGACGCTGAGATTACCAAACCTTATTATGGGGTTTATACAGACGGTGATACTACTGAATACGATGATGATTACGATGAGGAGGAATGTGAAGATTAATCTAAATGGAATTTTTTGTTTATCTAGCAATATTCACGATCTGGTTATTTAACTTATGAGTAAATTAAAGAAAATTATAATCCAAGCGGTAACGCCGAACAAAAGCGAAATTATCACTTACAACCTAGAAGGAGACGAAGCTGAAAAGCTAGAAACAACTATGGGAGCTTTTGAAGATGTGTTAGCTACACACTTTAATATTGATCCGATGGTAAACTCCCTAGACATCGTAGATGCGGTAGCACTCGATTAAAAGTAACAAGCCGAGGGGACGGGTAGCGAAAACATCTACCCGTCCCCCAAAACAACAAACTCAAAAAATTAATTAAAATTTATTAAAATTATGTCAACGATTTATCAAGTAGTAGAAACAGAAACAGGAGAAGAGCAAAACTTTTATGACGCATCACTTCCTCAAGCACTCGCTTGGGCAAAAGATTGCAAACGTCAAATGAAATCAATGACGGGCAAAGATTACGAAATCGTTGTCAAAACAAAAGAAGGAGAAAAACTAAGCCTAAAAGAATATGCAAGCTAACCTATTAGAAAAAAGAATCGAAGATGTCGAAAATTGGCTAGAACTCAATGAAGGTCA
>PXYQ01000001.1 GCA_003023645.1 Candidatus Arcticimaribacter sp.
TAGGCCTTGAAAATACCAAAAACTTCTCCAATAGTGTTTGGAGCAATTCCCAAACCAGTACAAGCTCCAGCTGCTGTGGTAGTAGATGAAGTTACAAAGGGGTAAGTACCGAAATCAATATCCAGTAAGGATCCCTGTGCGCCTTCGGCTAACACCTTTTTGCCGTCTTTTAAAGCGGTGTGTAATAAGTTTTCACTGTCTACAAAAGGTAGTTTTTTGAGTTCTTCTATTGCCTTAAAAAAAGCTTCCTCAAGTATGGATAGTTCAAATTCAATTTTACCTTCGTAAAAGTCAAGCATTTTTAAATGCTTCGTTTTTAAGTTTTCATATCGTTCTTTCCAATCTGGAAGTAAGATGTCACCAACACGAATTCCGTTTCGTCCGGTCTTGTCCATATATGTTGGCCCAATTCCTTTAAGGGTAGATCCAATTTTAGCTTTTCCTTTTGATGCTTCTGAGGCAGCGTCTAAAAGACGGTGAGTTGGAAGAATCAAATGCGCTTTTTTAGATATTAAAAGCTTGTTTGGAAAATCAATGTTAAAAGGGGCTAGTTTTTCAATTTCTGTTTGAAAAATAACAGGGTCAATTACAACGCCGTTACCGATTAAATTGAGTGCAGTTGGATGAAATATTCCAGAAGGAATGGTGTGTAAAACGTGAGAAATCCCATCGAATTTAAGGGTGTGACCTGCATTTGGTCCCCCTTGAAAACGTGCGATAATATCATAATTCGTGGTAAGGACATCCACAATTTTTCCCTTTCCTTCATCTCCCCATTGGAGACCTAATAATAAGTCAATAGACATAGTAAGCTAATGTTATATTTATGATTCTTTTTTAGTGCCGTAAAAGTATAAAGAATGATGATGAATATCAACATTAAATACCTCTTCGATTGTTTTTTTTATGCTCTGAATTCGAGGATCGCAAAACTCCTTTACTTCTCCAGTATCTGTAAGTATAATATGATCGTGTTGCTTGTCGAAAAACGACTTTTCGTACTGAGCCTGATTGTTTCCAAATTGATGTTTTCTTACCAATCCAGATTCAAGTAGAAGCTCTATGGTGTTGTACAATGTAGCTCGGCTTACACGGTAGTTTTTGTTTTTCATCATGATATAGAGCGACTCAATGTCGAAATGGTCTTCGTTCTCATATATCTCATGGAGAATTGCAAAACGTTCGGGAGTTTTACGGTGTTTGTTTTGGTCCAGAAAGTTAATGAACACACCCTTGACAACTTCTTGAGGATTTTGTGTTTCCGCCATAATCATGATTTAGGTTACAAATGTATCGTTTCTTTAACTATTCTCGGGTAACTTTTTCAATTCCATTTATTTTCAGCAAATTGTTGACCAGTTTATCCAAGATCATACTGTTTTTGACACGCACATTTATTGAACCATTGAAAAGACCTTCATCTGTATCGAAATTGATTTTAAAAATATCGGCATGCATATTATTCGAAATAACACGGGTTACTTGATTTACAAGGCCTGTCTGATCAATACCACTCAATTTGAGTGTTGCACTGAACTGTTGTTCTGAGGAATCAACCCACCAGGCTGGTAAAACTCTGTAAGCAAAGTTAGACTGCAACGACAGTGAATTAGGACAATCATGGCGATGTACCTTCAGTCCATCGTGAATGGATAGAAAACCAAAAACTTTATCACCCCCTATGGGTGTGCAGCATTTAGATAAAGAGTAGGGGAGTTCTTCTTTGTCTTTACCGAAAACTAATTTATCGAAGGTTGATGTAAATTCATCTCGATCGTTAATATTCTTACGTGCATTGGACGTGATCCTTTTCTTTATGAAATTGAAAAACGTGCTGTTGTAACTAGCCGCAAAATCTTTTAATTTTTTATTGTCGACGATGCCAATTCCAACACGATAAAATAAATCTAAACTGGTATTGACTTTGAAGTACAATACTAATCGTCGAATGGTTTTATCGCTTAGGGTGATCTTTAATTGTTTGAGTTTTCTTCTCAATAATTCTTTTCCGTCTTCGGCAATGCGTTTTTTCTCTTCGTTTAGAGCAACTTTTATTCTTGATCGTGCCCTAGAAGTAATTACGTGATCCAGCCAATTTGCGGTAGGTTTGGAGTTTTCTGAGGTGATTATTTCAACGTTTTCTCCGCTTTTTAGTGTTCGGCTCAAAGGAACTAATTTTCCATTGATTCGAGCACCTCTGGCTTTTGCTCCAACTTCGGTATGAATACTGAATGCAAAGTCAAGAACAGATGAACCCGTTGGGAGGGATTTTAATTCTCCCTGAGGTGTAAAAACAAAAATTTCTTCTGAATATAGGTTGAGTTTAAAGTCCTCAACAAAATCAACCGCATTACTTTCTTTATTCTCTAAAACTTCTTGAACTCGGTTTAACCACGTGTCAATACCACTTTCTTTTTGTTCTCCTTGTTTGTATCTAAAATGTGCTGCGTAGCCTTTTTCTGCAATTTCGTGCATACGTTCTGAACGAATCTGCACCTCAACCCATTTGTTGTTGGGCCCCATAACTGTTATGTGAAGGGATTCATATCCGTTCGATTTTGGAGAAGAAATCCAATCCCGAAGGCGGGTTGGGTTTGGCGTAAAGTGATCAGTTATGATGGAGTAAATTTTCCATGCTAAAAATTTCTCATTCTTCGGAGTAGATTTGTAAACCACGCGAATTGCAAATTTATCAAACACTCCTTCATAGGGAATGTTTTGTTTTTGCATTTTCTTATGGATCGAGAAAATCGATTTACTCCTCCCTTTTATGAAATATTTTAAGCGTTCTCCATTGAGCGACTTTTCAATGAAAGCCGAAAAGTCTTTTATGTATTTATTTTGTTCTTCCTGACCGCCTTCGATTTTATCTTTTATAGCGTCAAATCGGAGGGGTTCGGTGTATTTTAAACTTAAGTCCTCCAACTCCGTTTTGATATTATACATTCCAATTCTATGGGCAATTGGTGCATAGATATAAAGTGTCTCCGAGGCAATCTTAACCTGCTTATGCTCTGGCATGGAGTCCATGGTTTGCATATTATGCAGACGATCCGCTATTTTGATGATGATTACTCGGATATCATCATTGAGCGTTAAAAGCATTTTCCGAAAATTTTCCGCTTGCAAGGAAACATCAGTATCTTTTTTAAGGCTTGAAATTTTAGTTAATCCGTGTACTATTTTTGCAACCGTATTGCCAAAAAGACGTTCAATGTCGTCTAGAGTATATTCTGTGTCTTCAACTGTGTCATGTAATAATGCCGCTGCAATACAAGCAGCGTCTAATCCTATTTCCGATGCTACGATCTTTGCAACAGCAATGGGATGAAATATGTAAGCTTCTCCCGATTTTCTTCTTTGGTCTTTATGGGCATCAACAGCAGTATCAAAAGCCAAACGTATCAGCTTCTTATCTTCTTCATTGAGTTGAAGGTAGCTGATGCGAAGCAACTCTTTGTATTGCTTGGCAATTTCCTTATTTTCTAACTGTTCGTCGATTATCATCTTAAGAGTAAATTACGGAAACTAATTTAGCATCCAAAAGTTTCTTCTCACTTTCTTTGACGTAGTGCTTCAAATAATATAATTCCAGCTGCAACAGAAACATTAAGTGAATCATTGACTCCTAACATGGGGATAACAATATGATGTTCACTTTGTTTGCACCAACCGTCTGTAAGGCCAACATCTTCTGTGCCCACAGCGATAGCTGTTGCCTCGGTATAATTTTCTTCGGTATAGGCTTTTGCTTCTTCGGATAGGGCGGCACTATATAGTTTTATGTCATTTGATTTTAAAAAAGAAAAAACCTCTTCATTCGAAGCAATTGCTATTGGAATTGAAAACATGCATCCTACACTAGATCGAATTACATTGGGATTATATAAGTCAGTTTTGGGATTGGTTATGATTAGGGCATCAACTTTTGCAGCATCAACCGTTCGAGCCAATGCGCCAATATTTCCAGGTTTCTCAGGAGCTTCTGCAATAAGAATCAGCGGGTTCTCTTTCAGTTTGAGCACAGCTAAGCTGTGCTCTTTTTTTTGTGCTACACCCAGAATATCCGATGTAGACCGATAGCAAAGAGTTTTGAATAACGTAGCAGACAATTCATATAGGATACAGCCATTATCTTGTTTTTCTAAGATTAACTGTTCTGTATCTTCAGCTCGTGCGGTATCGGTAACATAGAGTTCTTCAATCAAATATCCCGCTTGAATAGCATAACGAACTTCCTTTATTCCTTCAATTACAAATTGATTGTTTTCTGCTCTTTTCCTTGCCTTGTCTTGTAGCCCTCTGAGGGTTTTGATTTGAGGGTTTTGAGCACTCGAAATGTATCTCATTAATTTTATTTCCTAGAATATTTTTCCATGTAGCGTTTCCATAGTTCAGTTTGGTGCGTCTCTAATGAAAGTGCTCTTCCTTCAACAAAGGCATGTGTAAGTTGATTGGTTCGCATATCCAAAGCATCACCAAGAGATAAGAATAAGGTAGCGTCTTTCCCAACGGTTAGACTACCTAAACGATCTGCTACTCCAATGATTTTTGCTGCATTTAAGGTGATCATTTGTACTGCTTTTTCTTTTGGAACACCATAGGCTGCAAAACTTCCTGCATAAAACGGAAGGTTACGAGTATTCATACGTTCCATTCTTCCACTCACATCAACGGTGATCAATAGACCAGCATCCATAAGGATTTTAGCCATTTTAAAAGGAAGTTTTATGTCTTGATCTTCTTGAGTTGGTAATCGGTGTGGTCTAGAAACAATTACTGGAATGTCATGCTTCTTAAGAAAATCAGTTACCAAATGCGCTTCATTTCCGCCAACTAAGACAATTTTTTTAATTTGATGTTCTTTTAAAAATTGAATTCCGTCTACAATTTCGCGCTGACCATTGGCGTGTAAATACACAGTTTGACTCCCATCAAATGCATTGTTCATCGCAGCAAACGGAAGATGTTTGGTTTTTGATTGCACTTGATTGTATGCCTTTGATTCTTTTAGGAATCCACTGAGCGATTTTATTTTTTCTTCGTAACTTTTTTGATTGTATTTGATGTCACTACTCGGTCCTCTTCTTCTGTTTGACGTATATGCCCGAGGCCAGTTGATGTGTAAACCTTCATCAGTTACTAATGCTGCATCTTCCCAATTCCATGCATCGAGTTTAACAACCGAAGAACTTCCAGAAATTACTCCACGTCTAGGGACTATTTGAGCTGATAAGATACCGTTTGGGCGTAAACTCTCGACCACTTTAGATTCGGCGTTATAGGCAATAATGGTTCTGATGTGTGGAAGATATTCCCCTATTTCATTCAAATCATTGGTTGCACGAACTGCGTCGACTTCGACCATACCCACGGTGCTATTTGCTGCTATAAATCCAGGGTAAAGATGCTGTCCAGTGGCATCAATAGTTTTGCTGTACTCATTTTGTACGGCATCTGCTGAAGCTACTTCTATAATTTTCCCATCGCGTAAACCGATTGCACTGTTTTCTAAAATTGTTCCGTCGCCAATATGAGCAGTAGCACCCAGTATTAGAATACTATTCTGTTGATCTGCTGCCGGTGTTTGTTGGGCTATTCCTAAAGTGCAGCAAAAAAGGAATACGAATGTTGAGATATAATTTTTCATAATAATCAGATTAATCAAGTGTTTCACAATGGAATTCTACTGCCTTTTTCTGTACTGGTTTTTGTGTTTTTGCACCACCATTTTTAGCGACTAGCATGTCTTGAATTAGTTTATTTTTTTCTTTAGCAATTTGTTCTACTTGTGCAGTAGCACGATCAAGGTCAAAGTATATAACCCCATCGATCATTGTTTTTTCTGCTACTGCGTATATAGACATGGGATGATCGCTCCACAAAACAAGATCAGCAGATTTGCCTACTTTAACACTTCCAACTTCATCGTCAATATGCAATAATTTTGCTGGATTTAGTGTTACAAACTTCCAAGCATCTTCTTCAGATACTCCTCCGTATTTAACCGCTTTTGCAGCTTCTTGGTTCAATCGTCTGGACATTTCCGAATCATCCGAGTTGAAAGCTACTGTAACTCCTTGACTGTGCATGATTGCACCGTTGTAAGGAATTGCATCATTTACTTCAAATTTGTAGGCCCACCAGTCAGAGAAGGTTGAACCTCCAACCCCGTGTTCTTTCATCTTATCGGCTAATTTATAGCCTTCCAAGATATGAGTAAAAGTGTTGATGCGAACTCCAAAGCGATCTGCTACTTTTAGTAACATATTGATTTCACTTTGAACATAAGAATGACAAGAAATAAAGCGTTTGCCATCTAAAATCTCAACCATGGTTTCCATTTCTAGATCGTAGCGTGGCGCTATAGTTTTGGCTTTTAATTTTTTAGATAAGGCATTGTATCCTTTCCATTCTGCTTTGTATTCCTTGGCACGTTGGAAATAGTCGGTAAAAACCTGTTCAACTCCCATTCGTGTTTGTGGAAAACGAGCATAACTTTGCCAGTTCGATTGTTTTACGTTTTCTCCTAAAGCAAACTTGATGTACGGATCTGCATTGGGATATAAAAGTTCATCTGCGCCAGCTCCCCATTTAGGCTTTATAATTGCAGAACGTCCGCCAATTGGGTTTGCAGAACCGTGAAGTATTTGTAAGGTGGTAACGCCTCCCGATAGGTTGCGGTATAAATTAATGTCATCTGGATTTATTACATCTTCGATCGTTACTTCTGCAGAAGAGTTTTGCCCGCCTTCGTTGATACTTGACGCGCCAATATGCGAATGCTCATCAATAACGCCACTGGTTAGGTGTTTGCCAGTCCCATCGATTACACGAGCTCCAGGTGCTTCATCGATAGTGCCAACGGCTTTTATTTTTCCATTGACAACCCAAACACTTGCATTTTGTAGAATTCCTTCAGCTTCATTGGTCCAAACGGTAAGGTTGGTGAATAAAACATTTTCTGAAGTTGGAAGTGTTTTGAAACCAAATCCATTATTTGGATAGGTTATTGGGAGTATTTTTTGGAGAACCTCTTTGTCTTTTTTATCTTTTTTAGGTTTTGAATCTTCCGTTTTATTCGCAGACCAGCTAATTGCCGATCCATCAAAAAAAGTTCCATCGCCATCAAAGCTATCCTGATTACTTATTTTGGATTTAAGTTGTGCAAATTTAGTTTTGGTACTGTCACTAATTCTCAGTGTTAGCCATCCATTGTTATAGCGAGCTTCGGTTTTAAGGGTTGTTGAGTTCTGAACCGTTTTTGCACTTATTTTAGTAGCACTTTTTGACAGGGTCAGTTCATACGAAGCATCGTTTATGCTTAAAGCATATGATCCGTCGATTGTAGTTTTAGCTGATGCTTGAATGATGTGCTGTTGCCCTTGAACCCAATTTTCATGAATCTTTGTTTCTTTCTCGAACAAAGGACCATCGGTTACCAAAAGATTTGCGTAAGCTCCTTTTTTCAACTCTCCAACATTTCCTTTCTGGTTAATCAGTTGCGCTGGGATTGTAGTCAAAGCGGCTAGTGCTCTTTCTGGGGATAATCCGTGTTGAACAGCTTTTTTGATATTGGGAAGGAAGCTCTTTACACTTTTTAAATCACTAGATGTGAATGCAAATTTAATTCCAGCATCAGCAATTGCTTTTGGGTTTGCTGGAGCTTGATTCCAATAACGCATTTTATTGAGCGATATTTTTTGTACAAGGAAGGGATCATCCACATCAAATGCTGCAGGGAAATTCACGGGAACCAAAAGTGTTGGATTGAATTTCTTTAATGTATTCAATTGCTCATATTCCGTTCCATGTGCTTTTATGATATAGTTTTTTCCAAATTCTTTTCCAATTTTTGCAGCACGTGCTACGTCAAGTTTATTAGAAGTTTCGAAAATAGCAGGAAGCATTTGATTTTTGTTTAAAGCTTCTAATGCAAGGTCTTTATTTATTGCTCCTCCGTTTGCATACCAAGTTGCATCGTGGTAAACTTGACGGATAAGCGCCATGGCACCCATAATAGAGCCAGGGTAATATTGCCCTGAAGTATTACTTTTTTTGAACGATAGGTGCTGGGCTGCGCGATCTTCAATCATGCGATAACCATTATCTTGAATGTCGTTTAAAGCGACTAAAACACTTGAACCTCTGTGGATTCCTTCCTTTCGGTGGGTGTTAACCACTCCGAAGCCAGCAGCTCTGAGCTCTTTCGCTTTTTTATTATCGTATTTAAAGTCTGTACTACTGTCGTAATCTGGTATGATATGATCATTCCAATAGTACCCTTTTCGATTGGCATTATATTGAACGCTTCTTCTTCCGCTTGACTTGCTTTTTACAGCTGCAATCCCAAAACCAGAATGTAATTCTACAAAGGAAGGATAGATGTGTTTTCCTTTAAAATCAACTATTAAAGCGTTTTTTGGAATACTTAATGCAGTCCCTACGGCTTTGACTTTTCCGTTTTCAATGAGAAGCATCCCATTGTCTAGTTTTTGCAACGGATTCATATGAATGGTTGCACCCGTTAACATAATTTGTTTTGAGTTTTCCGTTTTAACGCCCTTGTTTGTTGGGAAATAATCTTGCGCATGACTGGCAAAAGAAACAAGAGTTATTAAAATAAAATGTAATGGTTTCATTCGTTTTTGATTTTATTGAATGAAAGTACGCTTTTTAGTATTAAAATTTGAATTTATTTTGAAGATCGTAAGCAATAAGAAAAGCAACCATTTGATTGTATGTTTTAATTCCCGATTCCTGACCATTTGCCTTGAGATAAACATCATAAGATTCCTTGAAAAATGGCTCAAACGGGTTCTTGTATTCTTCCCAGAAATCTCGACTTTCGGCAAAGTTTTCGAGGATTCCTGGATTTAGCTGTTGAACTAACATTTTTGCTTGATCGGGATCTCTTTTTATTAAATCACTATAACAATGTCGAAATCCAAAAAGGACTGCTGCATACTTTAAATACGGGTCGGTGTTTTTAAAGGTATTGATAAACCCAATGAAATTCGCTTCGTTTTCGGCTGCATATCCGAGTTGGTGAGCCATTTCGTGCGCAATGGTTACTGGTAAATTGATTTTCGGCATCCGCATATTGACTTGGGCTTCTAGCGTAAACGGATTTAGATAACCGGCATAGCCCATATAGCTCAAAGGTAAACTGAACAGAGATGCTTTTACTTGAGGCACATGAACGGTACTGCTCCACAAATCGTCATAGGAGCTTTGTATGCGTTTGGCAATTTCTTTTCTAGCATATGGAATAGAAACTGCAAGGGTGTCTGCACTGCTGAGCTGCCTGTGGAGTATATTGCTCATGATTGCAAAACGTGTCGTAAGATCAATCAATAAAGAATCGGAGTATTGTTTTTCGGTAGGTAATTTCTCTGCCAGAGGAATTCTGTGGTAGTTGATTCCCCAGTTTAACTGAAAGAGTAAAAACAATAAGCTAATGAAAATTCCAAAACCAATGATATCGTTGATTTTTGGGAGTCTGAATTTTAGTAAAAAACGGATTACCGTATAGCAGATATATATTCCTAAACTTAGATATAACAAATCACCAAAAGAAAAGGGTATGGGCTTTATAAAAACGTGCTGCAAGTTAAATAGGAAGGGGTAAAAGATTTGGGAAAAGTATAACTCTACTTTTTCAGGATATAAACTAATAATTCGAACCAGAAGTATTTGAGGTAGAATACTTGTTGCTAGTAAGATTTTGGTTCGGCTGGCTTTCATAGGACTAAGATAGTAATTAGCATCTAAAAAAAAGTTAAGGATTTTTTGTCTTAATTTGCACTTATGAAAGAAGAAATGATTCGTGGTAAAGATGCTCTTGGAGGTTGTTTTTTTACAGGCTGTGCTTGTTTCTTGGTAGGAACGATTCTCCTAGCTCTTTTTGTTTTTCGAGGAGAATTATTTTAAGTATCCAAGCTACGTTGAACCGAAATACAAATACGATTTAGTGCTATGGAATTACACTAAAACAAAAAACCCATCCGAAGATGGGTTTTTAGAATCACAATTTTATTTATTCGATTACTTCAACAATCTCTAATTCAAAGATTAAGTTAGATCGTGGAGGTATACCTTGTCTGCCTTGTTCTCCGTATGCAAGTGTATAAGGAATGAAAATGGTTGCCTTATCACCAGTTCTTAATAAACGTAAACCTTCTTTAAATCCTTCAATCATTTGAGCTTCTGGGCTACAATCAGCGGGAATAGGTTGATACGCTTTAGCCGCTTTACGCTGTTCGTTTACTGCGTCTAGTGCTTCTGCAATTGTCAAGTCGCTTGTTTCAAGTAAAGTTCCATCTTCAAAGTAAACTGCATAATGTGTTTGTGCTTTGTATGTAGAAGTAACCTTAGGTCCATCTCCTTTTGTTGTAATGATGTATTGGAGTCCTGATTCTGTAGTCGTTGCTTTTGCTTTTTGCCCTTCAAACTTATCTTGTGTATTCAGTTTGATGATTTGTTGACGCTCTTCTTTATCTGCTTTTTCAGCTTCGAGTTCCTGAAAGTGATTTTTGAAAATAGAAGGAGCTTTAAATTTTTTCGCATCAGATCCTTTGCGGATGATGGTTACTTTTCTAATGGTATCATTTTGTGCAATACTGTCAACTACACTTTGACCGATTACAACCTTTCCAAATACAGTATGTTTTCCATCCAACCAAGGTGTTGCTTTGTGGGTGATGAAAAACTGACTTCCATTGGTTCCAGGGCCTGAGTTTGCCATCGATAATATACCAGGACCACTATGAGAAAGTTCAGCGTCGATTTCGTCGTTAAATTTATAACCAGGATCACCTGAACCTGTTGCGGTAGGGTCTCCTCCTTGAATCATAAAATCCTTAATTACACGGTGGAATACAAGACCATCGTAGTAGTTTTTGTTTTTGTAGTTTTCACTTACCAAATCATTTTCTCCTTCACTAAGAGAAACAAAGTTAGCAACTGTTATTGGTGTTTTTTCAAGCTCTAGAGATACAACGATAGAACCCTTGTTGGTTTCAATATCAGCATAAAGACCATTTTCAAGTTCTGGATATTGTGAAGCACATCCTATTAAAAGGACTGTTAGTAGTGCGTAAAAGAAATTTTTTTTCATGGGAATTGTTTGAATTAGTTTTGCAAAGATGCAAAAAATTAATTTTTTATGGAATGTGATATTAATTTTATTGTAAATCGTAGGGGTTGATTAATTTCTACTTTTTCATCATCACCTTGATATCCGTAACAAAGATAGGATGGAAAAAGGAAGGTTGCGATTTCATTTACACTCAAAATTTTTACAGCTTCCCGAAGGGCTGGCAGTAGTTCTTCTTTATCAACTAAGTACTTTACGGTTCCGAGTTCCATTTCATCATAAAGCACGGTTCCATCTAAGGCTTCGATTTTATAGTTGAAACGCACCATATCACCTCTTTTGGGAAGTACTCTTTCATCCGATGAAACCAAGTAAGCATACCAAAAACCAGTAGACGAGGCCTTGTAGTTTAATGTTGAGTCTTGGGCAATTATTTTTTTAAATTGATTTTGTTGCTTCTTTATGATGTTCTTGTTCCGCTGAACGGAACCTTTGAGGAAGGATATCTTTGTTTCGTTGATCGGCTTTCGGGCTTGCGGCTCCGAACAGCCAATTAGCAAGCAAGACATAAGGAAGTAAAAACTAAAATTCCGCATACCTAGCTGAGTTGATCTTTATATTCAAGGATGGTTTGGTGTACCTTTTCTTTAGTAACTGCAAGACTTTCATGCGATGCTCCTCCGGCAGCATTGTTATGTCCGCCTCCGTTGAAGTGTTTGCGAGCAAACTCATTTACATTGAATGTTCCTTTAGATCGGAACGACATTTTAACAATATTCTCTTGGGTGTTTTCAATCATAATGATAGCCAATTCAATGCCCTCTAAACTGAGACCATAATTTACAAAGCCGTCGGTATCTCCTTTTTTGAAGTCACATGAGTTTAGGTCTTCTTGACTTAGGGTAATATAAACCGCTTGAAGTGGTTCTACTTTTACGAGATTGGAAAGTGCTCTGCCCAAAAGCTGTAAACGTCCAAAACTATAGGTGTCGTATGTTTTTTGGTGAATCTGGGCATGATCAATACCCAAGTCCAATAAGTTAGAAACGATACTGTGGGTGATTGGCGTTGTCGATTGAAATCGGAAAGAACCACTGTCGGTCATAATTCCGGTATAGATGCACGTAGCAATTGTTTTATTTATTTTCGAAACATCGAGAGCTTCCATGACATTGTATACCATTTCGCAAGTAGAACCCAAACTAGGATCAGAATACATTAAGTCAGCATAGTCATCGGGCTGTTCATGATGATCAATCATCACTTTAATTCCTTTGCAGCTATTGATAACTTCATCCATAGGCTTTATTCTGCCTAAGCTGTTGAAGTCAAAGGTGAAAATTAGATCAGCGTCAAAAAGTAGTTTTTGACAGGCCTCTTCCTCTTTGTTATATTTGATAATGGTTTCTTGACCAGGGATCCAATCCAAGAATTTCGGGTATTCATTGGGCGAAATCACCGTGCAGCTGTGCCCCATTTGATCGATAAAATGTTTCCAGCCTAAGCAACTGCCTAAGGCGTCGCCATCTGGGTTTTTGTGTGGAATAACAACAATCTTTTTAGGTGATGCGAGTTGTTCTCTTAAAGCTGGAATAAAGTTATTTGTCATAGCAGGGCTAAGATACCAATCCTTTCTCAAAAAAATATACTGTTTTTTAGATTATATTAATGAGTTTAACATGAAGAGAGTCAAAAGAAAACAATAGAATCCTCTGTGTTAAAAATGTCTCTTTCTGGCTTCAATGTCAGTTGGTTTTAATAAGTTTGCAGCAGAAATAAAAACTATACTATGACAACAAATCGTACGTTCACGATGATTAAACCAGATGCTGTTGAAAACGGACACATCGGATCTATTTTAGAAAAAATCACATCAGCTGGATTTAAAATTGCAGCGCTCAAAAAAACACAGTTAACACTTGCGGATGCAGAAGCGTTTTATAGCGTTCACAGCGAACGACCTTTCTTTGGAGAGCTTGTTGAATTTATGACCAGAGGTCCTATTGTTGCCGCTATTCTTGAAAAAGATAATGCAGTTAATGACTTCCGTGTACTTATCGGTGCTACTAACCCAGCAGATGCTGCCGAAGGAACTATACGTAGTTTGTATGCAACCTCAATGGGCGAAAATGCAGTTCATGGTTCTGATAGCGATGAAAATGCAGCGATTGAAGGTGCTTTCCATTTTTCTGGAAGAGAGATCTTTTAACGCAAAACCAATTTAGATATAATTTCTGCGCCGAGCGTTTCGTTCAAATGGCGCAGAATTTTATCCTTTCCATACGACAATTCTTCTCTAAGCGGGGCTGAAGTGAGGTTTACAAAAAGTGTAGTTCCCCGAAAGCTAACTTCTTGAGTATACTGAGCCACACTAGAACCCATTGTTGTTTCCCAAGCTTGTTCCACACGCACCTTTGTTATACCGCCTTTAATGTTTTTTTGATTGATCAATTCTCCTAATACTTCAGAGATGGATTGAGGTTCAAAAGATCTTTTTTTCTTTGCCATGAAATTAGATGCTTATTTTTTCATGACGTTTATAGACATAGGTTTTATCGCTGTGTTCTAATTCTAAATGAGTTGCGCTAATAGAGATGATTTTTTCTTTCCATGGTTGAAGCGCCTCTTTGTATTCTACGTAAAAACTTCCCTCTAAACTTATTATCGAGAAATCAAATTGATCTTCAGAGCTATTGTAGTTTCCACTAAAACTTGGCGCTAGTTTCTTGCGGTATCCTGTCGTTGAATCTAGTTGATAAAAATCAACTAAAATAGCTCCTCCTCTGGGAGTGAACGTCTCTCCGTTTGATTTAACTTTTTCAATTTCCCAATAGCCATTGAGGTGTATTAAGTCCTTTTCTGATACCGAAGTACAGCTTGAAATTATAAGTCCAATTGTTAATAGAAAGAATTTTGAAATGGTTTTTTTCATGAGAAATGAATGGATATTTATAGCATTTTAAAGGTAAGAATTTAACTGAGATTAAAAACTTTATATGATAATTGGGTCGTTTTTAATGCTTCCATAGTTCGATCTTCGTGCGTGTCTGAAAGGAAAATTTGTCCGAAGTGATTTTCTTCCACCAATTGCATAATCAAACCTACTCGGTTTTGATCGAGCTTGTCAAATACATCATCTAAAAGAACAATAGGAGGTACGCCTGCTATTTTTTTGATGAAATCGAACTGAGCCAATTTAAGCGCAATTAAGAAAGATTTTTGTTGCCCCTGACTTCCAAATTTTTTGATGGGCTGCCCACTTATTGAGAAAAATAAATCCTCTTTGTGAATTCCTACAGTACTGAATTGTGCCATGCGATCCTTGGGCAATTGATCTTTTAGTAATTCTGCAAAAGATGAGTCGATCAAAGAACTTTCATACGCTAGGGTTACTTCCTCTTCCGACTTACTAATACTTTGGTAATGTTGTTCGAAAATGGGAGTAAAATCGGCTAAAAATTCTTTCCTTTTTTCATGAATTGGAGTGCCCAGTTCGATCATTTTTTGATCGTATATATCCAGTGTTTCCGGTTCAAAGGTTTGGTTGGCTGCAAAGTATTTTAAAAGAGCATTTCGCTGGCTTATGATCTTGGTGTAGTTCAGTAATTGATTCAAATAAGTGCTATCTGTTTGACCAATAACACCATCCATGAATTTTCGTCGAATGCTACTTCCTTCGGTTATTAAATCTCGATCGGAAGGGGAGATGATTACGAGTGGCAATAAACCAATATGATCTGCAATTTTCTCATACACCTTTCCGTTACGCTTCAATACCTTTTTATGCCCTTTTTTGAGACTGCATACTATTTTTTCGCTTTGCTCATTTTTCTCAAAAACACCGTCTAAAGCAAAAAAATCGGTATCGAATTGAATGTTTTGAACAGCAGTAGGATTAAAATATCCTTTGGCAAAACACAGATGATATATAGCATCTAAAATATTGGACTTCCCAACACCATTATTTCCAATGAAGCAATTGATTCTGGCATCGAATTCAAAGCTTTCAGAGCTGATGTTTTTGTATTGAGTAAGGGAAAGACTTTTGAGTTTCATGAATACAAATATAAGGATTCAACAGGAGGATTACTTATTTTTAAAAGCACATTCTGTTGAATCATTAGGTTTTATTTGTCCCTTCTCTTTTTGTGGTTTATTCTTCTTAATTTTGAAAAAAAACAATTGAATTTTAAATCATTTTCAATCCTACTTTTATTAGGATGTAGTTATACCCTTAGTGCGCAAATTGATTCCCTACAGACAATAAACTTAAAACCCATTGAAGTTTCCGCCACACGGATTTCGGGTTCCTTATTAGAAGCCACTTGGTCTGTTACGAAACTGGATTTTAAAAAGCAACAAGATCAAATGCAACAACTCTCGTTCAGTGAGTATGTTCAGGGAGTTCCGGGTTTATTCGCATTAAACAGTAATAATTTCTCTCAAGATTTACGTATTTCTATTCGAGGTTTTGGGGCACGTTCTGCTTTTGGAATTCGTGGCATCAAGATTTTAGTTGACGGTATACCAGAGACTACTCCCGATGGGCAGGGTCAAATCGATAATTTAGCATTGGGTAGCATTGCCTCTGTTGAGGTTATACGTGGACCGTCGTCTTTGTTGTACGGTAATGCTGCGGGAGGGGTTATAAGTATCAGAACAAAAAGTGATGTTGAGAAAAATTATATTAAACCAGGATTTACAATTGGTAGGTTTGGGATGGAAAACTTCCAAATTGAAACTGGTGTAAGGAAAAATAACACCTCATTAATTATATCCGCAAATAAAATAAAAACAGATGGATATAGAATTCAAAGTGGTTTCAAGAGTAGTGGTGTCAATGCTAAAGTTAAACATGAAATTTTAGATAAAACTGAAATTAACGTATTGTTTAATTATACCAATAGTCCAGTTGCGGAGGATGCTGGTGGACTAAATTTTGATTCCGTTGCTGAGGATCGCTCGCAGGCTCGTGATAGAAATGTTAGCTATCGAACTCAAGAAGCTGTTGAGCAATTTAAAACTGGCCTTTCGGTACAGCATAAATTCAATTCAAAATTGAACCTCTCGACTTATGGATTTTATGCAACTCGAGATTTTAACGCAAAACTGCCTTTTGGTTTTGGTGGCTCGGTGTATTTGGACCGTAATTATTTTGGGCAAGGAGCTCAGTTGAGTTACAAAACAGGAAGCCCAAACGGTCATAACGTTCAACTCGGATACAGTTGGTCTAAGCAAGCAGATGTAAGGAAAAGATATTTTAATAATAAAGGAGTCAATGGCGATATAACACTAATTCAAAGTGAATTATTCAATGCTTTAGGGTTTTATGTAATGGACGAGATTTCTTTTGGTAAATATAAAATTCTTGGAGGGTTGCGATACGATTCAAACAAACTTGAAGCAATTGACTATTTCATTTCAAACGGAGATGATAGTGATAGGTTATCTTTAAACTCTTGGAACTCTTCTTTAGGTGTGAATTATAAAATGAACAATAAAAGTTTTTTATTTACTTCTATTGGAACAAGCTTTGAAACACCTGTTTTGAGTGAGCTTTCTGCGAATCCGAGTGGAGGAGGAGGTTTCAATTCCTCTTTATCTGCTCAAAGAGCATTGAACAAAGAAATTGGATACCGATATTTTACTAGTAAATGGTTTTTAGAAGCTGTGTTTTTTGATATCAAAACATCAAATGATTTAGTTCCCTACGAATTACAATCTTTTCCAGACAGAACGTTTTATAGGAATGCAGGAAAAACGAATCGTACTGGTTTAGAATTAAGCTTCTCTAAACAAGTATCCGAATACCTAAATACAAAGTTCAGTTATACCTATTCCAATTTCACTTACAAATATTTTCAAAACGGAGAAGTTGATTTAGCAGGGAATCAACTTCCTGGGATACCCAAACACATGGCTTCTTTTACTTCAACGATAGTTAAATCCGGTTGGTACATTAACCTAATTACTCGTTTCCAAGGAAGCCTATTTGCAGATGATGCTAATCAAGTAAAAGAAAAGGCATTTTTTGTATCGAATCTGAATGTAAGTTTTAGTAGCGGAAAAGGTGCTGTTAAATGGACTCCTTTCTTTGGAGTTAACAATTTGTGGAATACGATCTATAACGATAACATTAGAGTCAATGCATTTGGAGGACGCTATTATGAGCCAGCACCAACACGTCATATTTTTGGGGGAATACGTCTAGCGCTCTAGTCATCGGTAAAATGTGAGGTTCGCTTGGGTTTTGCAAATTTTCCTTGATTGTATGCTGCTGATTTTCCAAAAGGGATTGAGAGGGAATGCCAGTTTTCGTTAGTTACCGTTTTTCCGATAAAAACAATTTGTCCCACATGATATGCGTAATGCGCCAGTTGACGATGCAGTGCTGCTTGAACGGTTTGACCCATGTTGCGAATAAAAATTTCTTTGGTTAAATCCTCTTCTTTTAGTGTATCAAGTGCGTCGAATAAACAACACCATCCCGATTCCCAAGCGTTTAGAATAGCTTCTTTTGTTTTTAATGTATCAATAAATTCATCATCCCGCTTACGCCATTCTTTTTCTCCGTCTGAACGAAGAAAGTCCGTCCATCGTGACAGCATATTTCCGTTCATGTGTTTTACAATCTGTCCAATACTACTGCTTTCAGAACTGCTCTTCCAATTCATTTGATCTACGTCGAGTTGCTCAAAAGTGCGATCACCCAAAGCTTTGTAATGATAGAATTCTTTCTGTATGTTTTTTATGATCTGAGACATGGGTATCGATTTTACTGTTTTAATAAAAAGAATAAAGGCTAAAAACCATTCAGTAAACGAAGTTTTTTAACCAAAATTATAGTCAGAATAAGATGAGAAAAAATTAAATATACTTCTTTCTTTTAAAATATGAAAAATGAGCTTTCTGAATTAGAATAAAAAGGTTATTTTTGGGAACTTTAAAAACCCACAATGGCTACATATAAAAAACGCGGAGCAAAAAAATCAGTTACTAAATCTGATTTAAGCGAACACCAAACGGATAGTACAACTGCTGAAGTTTTCGAAACTCTCGATACTACAGCGTCTAAGGCTGAGGAGTTTGTTGCGAAATATCAAAATGTAATTTTGATCGTAATCAGTGTTGTTACTGTTGGAGTTTTAGGCTCTTTAGGATACCAATCTCTTGTAGTTGAACCCAATTCAAGAGAAGCTGTTGGTGAATTGAATCAAGCACAATACTATTTTAACCTTGCAGTGAATGGTCAAGACAACGACTCTCTGTACGCTCGTTCCATTCGTGGCGGCGAAGGAAAGTATGGTTTTGATGATATTATAGAAAATTACGGTGGTACTCCTGCTGCAGATCTAGCATCGTTTAGTGCTGGAATGGCATATTTGAATATGAAGGATTACAATGCTGCAATTGAATACTTGAATGACTTTAGCTCAGATGATATTCTATTGAGCGCTTTAGCCAAAGGAGCTATAGGTGATGCTTATGCTCAATTAGATCAAAGTGATCAGGCATTGAACTATTACACTCAAGCTATTAAGGCAAGCGAAAACGCGTATACTTCTCCTAAATATTTATTTAAAGCCGGTCTATTGAGTAGTGCTTTGGATAAAAATAGTCAAGCGTTATCTTACTTTAAGCGTATCAAAAATGATTATCCAACTTCAGAAGAAGCTTCTCAAGTTGAAATCCAAATTGGTCGTTTAGAAAACCTAAACTAATTTTTCATGGCAACGGCTAATACGAATCTATCCGTTTATGATGCCGATGAAGTTCCTTCTGGGAAAAACTTTTCTGTAGCTATAGTTGTTGCAGAATGGAATACTCAGATTACAGAACCTCTTTTTCAAGGTGCTTACGATACCCTTCTTCAACATGAAGTATCGGCTAGCAAAATAGCGCGTATCAATGTGCCAGGTAGTTTTGAGTTGATCTATGGTGCCAAGCATGCTCAGTCCAAAGGATTCGATGCTGTTATCGTTATCGGTAGCGTGATTCAAGGAGAGACGAAGCATTTTGATTTTGTTTGTGAAGGGGTTGCTCAAGGGATCAAAGACTTGAATATACAATCTACAATTCCTGTTATCTTTTGTGTACTAACAGACAATAACCTGCAACAAGCTATTGATCGTTCTGGTGGAAAACACGGAAATAAAGGCATTGAAGCTGCAGTTGCAGCACTGAAAATGGCGCAGCTCTCTAAGCAATAAGTTGTCAACATTACGTTACTTCTCTCACGTCGCTATTGCGATTCTAGTAAAATCAATGTATTTTTATGTTTTAAGGAAAACCTATGTTTAAAGCAAACCTTTTTAAATTGAATCGCAACAAGCGATACAATTACACGCCCCGTTATTATGAAGGTAAAACGATTGAAAACCTTTATGATTTCGACTCTAAGTTTAATAAGTATCGCGAAACGTATAATGCAAACGATCTCGGGAAGCAATGGGGCGACGCGCGTTTAGAAAGTAGAAATCGTGCCAATCGCAAGGTCACACCAACCTTGTTGATTATCATAGCAGTATTGATCCTTATTTTTTTATTTATTATAGATTTCGATCTATCTATTTTTTCGATCTAACTCCATGGGAGACATCATAACCTTATTACCCGATCATGTTGCCAATCAGATTGCAGCTGGAGAAGTCGTTCAACGTCCAGCTTCTGTTGTTAAAGAATTGATGGAAAATGCTATTGATGCAGGATCTAGTCATGTGCAACTGATCATCAAAGAAGCGGGTAAACTTTTGATCCAAGTTGTCGACGACGGTAAGGGGATGAGTATTACAGACGCCCGAATGGCTTTCGAACGCCACGCAACTTCTAAAATTAAATCTGCAGATGATCTTTTTGCTTTAAATACAAAAGGGTTTCGTGGGGAAGCATTAGCATCTATTGCTGCTGTTGCTCATGTTGAAATGCTTACTCGAACAGAAGAAGATGAAGTCGCTACACTAATAAAAATTGCTGGAAGTGAAATTCAAGAACAAGAACCTTGTGTAGCTCCTAAAGGAAGTTCCATAGCGGTGAAAAATTTATTTTTCAATATTCCCGCCCGGCGTAACTTTTTAAAATCCAATACGGTTGAACTACGTCACATCATCGATGAATTTCATCGCGTGGCTCTGGCACATCCGCAAATTGCCTTTACCTTTTTTCAGGGGGGGCACGAATTGTTCGATTTGCCTGCAGCTAATCTAAGAAAACGAATTGTACATATTTTCGGTTCCAAAATGGACGAAAAATTAGTGCCCGTTGAAGAATCGACATCCGTATCCTCCGTTTCTGGATTTGTCCTAAAGCCCAATGCTGCCAAAAGAACACGCGGACAGCAGTTTTTCTTTGTGAACGATCGCTTTATTAAAAGCCCGTTCATGCATCATGCGATCATGAATGCTTATGAAGGTTTGTTGGCCGACGGAACTGTCCCTGGATATTTTATTTTTTTCAATCTAGATCCGCAAACAATAGACATCAACATACATCCGACCAAAACAGAAGTTAAGTTTGAAGATGAACAGAGTCTATACGCGATTTTGCGTTCGTGTATCAAACACAGTTTGGGGATGTTTAATGTAGCTCCAACACTCGATTTTGATCGCGATCCGAATCTCGATACACCTTACAACCAAGTGAGTCAAAATGCAGGGACACCTCAATTAGAGGTAGATTCTAATTTTAACCCATTCAAAAATCCAGAAACGACTCGTTTCTCAAAACCCAACGAAGCCAGCTGGGAAAGTCTGTATGTTGAGGTTGAGTCGCAACCGGTTCCTAATATCTTAGAACAGGAATTCAGCACCACAAAAGCATACGATGCGATTAAACTTTTTCAATTGATGAATCGGTATATCGTTAGTTCCATAGGTTCTGCCTTACTGTTAATCGATCAGCAACGTGCCCACGAGCGGGTATTGTACGAACAGTTTTTAACAACAATTACACAAAAGAAAACTGCAAGTCAACAATTATTATTTCCATATTCTTTGGAATTAGACACCACGCAGCAAGTACTTTTATCTGACTTAGAAGAAGTATTGGTTGAAGCAGGTTTTGTTTTTGAGCGAAGTTCCAACGCAGTAATTATCATCAAGGGAATTCCAGTATCGAGTTCTGAAAAAGAAATCCCTAATATCTTTGAAAACCTATTTGCTTCTTTGGAAAGCGATTTACCTGCCGATAGTTTCAGTCAATCAGACGTATTGTCAAAGTCCTTAGCAAAAACCTTAGCAATTAAGAGAGGAGTGCCGATGAAACCCGAAGAACAACAACGTCTTTTGGATGATTTATTTGCTTGTAAAGAAACCCAAGTGTCTCCTTTTAATCGTCAGATTTTTGTTACTTTGACTCAGGAAGAATTAGATAAAAAATTCATTTAATGGGGAGAATTACAGACACGATAAAACATTTATTAATCATCAACGGGATATTTTTCCTTGCGGTTAATCTTTTAGGCGACGAGGTGTATAATTGGTTTGCGCTGCATTATTTTCAAAACCCTCGTTTTGAGTTTTGGCAACCCCTTACGCATATGTTTATGCACGGTAGTTTCAATCATATTTTGTTTAATATGTTTGGGCTGTATATGTTTGGCTCTCCACTAGAATCTCTTTGGGGAAGAAAGAAATTCATATTCTTTTACCTGTCTGCTGGTTTTGGCGCTGCTGCTGTTCAGTTATTAGTTTATCATTTTCAGTTCAGTTCAGTCTATCAAGAGCTAATGAGTTTAGGATACGGTCAAGATGCAATCAATATGCTATTGAATGACGGTAAATATGATACTACAATTTTAAGCAGTGTCAGTGAAGAGCAAATATCAAGCTTCTATCAATCGTATTACGCTTCTATGGTTGGTGCATCTGGCGCCTTATATGGTGTTTTGGTAGCCTTTGCTATGTTGTTTCCCAATTCTGAATTGTATTTGATGTTTATCCCGGTGCCTGTCAAAGCTAAATACATGATTCCGTTCATGATCCTGGGCGATCTTTTCTTTGGATTCAGTTCTTTTTCAGTTGGACCAATTGCTCACTTTGCGCATTTAGGTGGTGCGTTCACTGGTTTCATCATGATGCGTTATTGGAAGAAGCAACAGTTTAATAATAACCGTTGGGACTGATGAGCACATTCGATAATCTTAAATATAAATTCCAAAGGTTTACGATAGCTGAAAAGTTGATTGTATTGAACGTCATCTTTTTTGTAATTCCTTTTTTCCTAAAAACGCTTTTATATTTATTCAATATTCCAAGCACAACCTTTTTGTCTTGGTTTCACTTACTGCCTAGTTTTACTGAGGTTCTTTACCGTCCGTGGACGTTAATTACATATAGCTTTTTACATGGAAGTTTTATGCATATTCTGTGGAATATGATCCTTCTGTATTTTGTTTCACGGATGTATTTAAACTTGTTTTCAGAACAACAATTTCTAAAGAATTATCTTTTGGGAGTTCTCGTTGGGGGCCTTGTCTTTTTAATTGGATATAATCTGTTTCCTGTTTTCAATGGCATGTATCCTCCTTTAGTAGGTGCTTCTGCAGGGGTAATGGCAGTACTTATTTTTGTTGCTACATATACGCCCAACCAAGAAGTGCGTTTGCTCTTTATTAATGTGAAGCTTCAATACATTGGTATTGCATTAGTTGTTGTTGATATTCTTCAAATTCCGAATGGAAATGCAGGTGGTAGACTTGCCCATTTAGGCGGTGCTTTCATAGGATTCCTCTATGCAAATCAACTCCAAAAAGGAAACGATATTGGATCGGGTCTTGATCGAATATGGAATTTTATAAACTCCCTTTTTGTAGCCAAGAAAGCTAAGAATATGCATACCGTTCATCGTTCTGAAACCGTTTCAAAGAATAAAACCAAGAATGGACAACAACAGAAAATTGATGCAATTCTGGATAAAATAAGCACATCTGGCTATGAAAGTTTGACGCAAGAAGAGAAGGATTTTCTTTTCAGAGCTGGTAAGGACAATTAAAGTAGAGCACCCAAATGAAATTGAATTTTTTCGAGAAACTATTGTTGTTTATTAATGCATCACTATTGATTTTTCAACTGATGTTGATGGGGAGTATTCCATCTTTTTTTGAATTTTCAATTTTGAATTTATTTGTACCGGCTGTAGTACTTGTTAATATTGGCTTTTTTCTTTTTTGGCTTTTAAGAACCAAATGGGTTTTTCTTCTCTTTATGGTAGCCTTCCTAATTGGTTATGCTGAGTGGGGTCTTTTGTACCAATTTCCAAGAACGGTTGTCCATACTAGCACCAATACGTTTAAGGTCATGACCTATAACATTCGTCTTTTCAATCGCTACGATTGGATTAAGAATAAAGATGTTCCGAAGAGTATTCAGTACTTTATTAGTCAAGAGCAACCCGATATCATTTGTTTTCAAGAGTATTCTAAAAACGAAGCTCCTGAATTTTCTTCCTACCCATACAGTTACATTCAACCCGTTCAGCCAAATGGTAAATCGGGTATTGCAATTTTATCAAAGTTTCCAATTACAGATAACGGCTACATTAACTTTGATAACTCTACAAATAGTGGAATTTATGCTGACATTGAACATCGAGGTAAGAAAGCTCGCGTTTATAATTTACATCTTGAATCTTTACGGATTAACCTCAAAGATACGCTCATAACCAATCGTAATTCAGAAGGTTTACAACTCAAGTTCAATCAGGTATTCAAGAAGCAGTTGGAACAAATCAAGCAGTTTGAAGCTGTAAATATCAAAAATGAACTTCCCTCTATAATTTGTACAGACTTAAACAATTCTCAATTCTCTTCTATTTATAGAGCCCTGAAACAAGGACGAAATGATGCGTTTAAAGAATCTGGAACGGGGCTCGGAACCACCTTCAATTTCTCCTATTTCCCACTTCGTATTGATTTTATTTTAGTAGATCCTGTTTTTAAAGTAAATGCCTTTAAATCCTATGACAACAACTTGTCTGATCATCTACCGATTATGACAACGCTAGGATGGGAATAACATCAATTTTTTTTAAATAAGAAGGACTTTCTGGCCCTAAGCAACAAATCAAGTCTAGTGCATTTAGATTCGATATAAATCCTAGTTTAGACTCAAACACTTGTATGTACTTTGGGAAGTGCAAGGAGGTGGCTTTTTTAGCACAAATTAATGCTTCTCCGGCTGGATTGTAAAGGGGTTGCTCCGTGCTTATTTTTATTTGAGTATCGAGTTCAAGCCAATCCATAATAAGTTGGAGTATATCCATGTTAAAATCGAGAAGCTTCTTTTGTTTTTTGAAAAAAACTGCTTCAAACTCATCTTGATAAAACTCAAAAAACGGAGAAGATTGATAGGCACTGACAAATGATTTCCAATGATTGTTTTGCCACATTTCATCATAACTAATCTGTACCTCTTGATCAACCAAGCGAGTGCCTTTGATACCTTTTTCAATTGGAATACTGAGGTTTAAAACACCATTTGCACCAGCTATTTGGGTGCGATTGCGATAGGTCTGCTTTTGGTAGCATGCTTGTGTTTGAATGTTGACGCATTCATGCTGTGCTAAAACAGCTAGGGTTGCTACATTGGGTATATAGGAACTGAATATTTCGAGCTCCACCTTATGCCTTTTTGCGTTTACGGAAATACACAAATCCTTGCCATCCTAAGAATAGTGCCAATACATAGGGGAAGAACGAAATAGGTTCTCCATTGCCACCAACGGTAGTCATTATACGATCCCAACGAATACGCCAGTTTTTAATTCCATCATTGATTCCCTCAATACTGAACCAAACCAATACCGGTTTTCCAACAACGTGATCTTCGGGTACATATCCCCAATAACGACTGTCTTCTGATCGGTGACGGTTATCACCCATCATCCAGTAGTAATCTTGCTGAAAGGTGTAGCTAGTCGTTTCTTTTCCATTGATGAAGATACTTGACCCTTCTTTTGTGAGTTCGTTTTTTTCGTACTCCCGAATGATTTTCTTGTATAGTGGTAAAGTTGTTTCGTTGATTTCGACGGTCATGCCTGCTTTTGGTATCAAAATGGGGCCAAAATTATCTTCATTCCAATTGTACGGAATTGCATTCGGAAAGAAGTTGGTATTCGCTCTTTTTGTGCGTGTGACCTTTTGAACAATACTATCAACAATTCCTGTGTTTAAAATTTCTTTCGCTTCAGCGATTGTGAGTGTTAAGTCTTTTTTTGCATCCAAAAGCTCTTTTGCACTCAGCCTTAATTCTCCTAAAACTTTTGGAGGAATTCCGGCAGAAGGAGTAAGTACAATAAAGTTGTTGATGTCATCTGACAAACGACCCAATATATAAGGTTGCAGTGCATTGTACCGTTCTTGTGTTATGTTTTCGATGCGGTATTTTCGGGTAAAATCTTTATAACCAGCATTTAATAGTTTTCTTGAAGACACCCCTTTGCTGTTATATCCGTAATGAGTGTATTGAGTTTTGGCACGATCGGGAAGTATGCTTTTCTCACCGTTGATATGTACAAAACCATTGATAATCTCGAGGCTATCACCTGGAGTCCCTACACATCTTTTAACGTAGTTCGATTTTTTGTCAATGGGTTTTTGAACCCCTTTTTCGCGTACAAAGAATTTGCGCACTGTATCTGCAGGCCAGCTAAAGACAACGATGTCATTTCGTTTTACATCCTGAAATCCTGGGAGTCTGAAGTAGGGGAGTTGTGGTTTTTTTAAATAGGATCTTTTTTTAATAATCGGAATGGTATCATGAACCATTGGAAATGAAACTGCCGAAGTTGGGGTGCGAGCACCGTAATGAAACTTACTTACAAATAAAAAATCTCCAATAAGAAGTGTTTTTTCAAGCGATCCAGTTGGAATGATATACGGCTGAATGAAATAGCTGTGCACCAACGTTGCAGCAATAATTGCAAAAAGTAACGCGCTGATCCATTCTCCAAACCATGTTTTAGAATTGAGGTCACGATCTTTATCGTAGGTTGTTTTTGAATCAAAATTTGGGATAAAAATATATAGCCCGAATGTTAGTATTCCTAGTATTGTGTCGATTGAGCGATTTCGTCCAAAGCTTCTTAATGTTTCAACCCAAATAACAGGGAACATCATTAAGTTGATTATGGGAACAAAAAGCAAGATTACCCACCACTTTGGTCTGCGGATGATTTGCATTAAAACGATAGCATTGTAAACAGGCACGATGGCTTCCCAACTTTTTCTTCCAGCCTTTTGGTATAAACGGAACGTACCTAAGAAATGAACCACTTGTATTGCAAGTATAAATACTATCCATTCTGATGCTGTCATAATCGTATATTTTGAATAACCCGTTTAGTGTTTAGACGAGTTTCTTGTTTTTTTGTTACAGTTTAGTTGATATCTAGAACGTCGTTCATCGTAAAAACGCCTTTTTTATTTTGAATCCATTCTGCAGCAATAACAGCACCTAAGGCAAATCCTTGACGCGAATGTGCCTCGTGTTGAATTGAAATGCTGTCCACACTAGATTTATATTCTATGGAGTGGGTGCCTGGTACTTCACCTGTTCGTTCAACAGTAATTGGAAGTGTAGCGCCTCCTTTTGTTTCGTCGATAGACCAGTCTGTGTATTTTGACTCATCGAAAACTCCCTCAGCTAAGGTTATAGCCGTTCCACTTGGCGCATCAAGTTTATGAATATGATGAATTTCTTTCATTTGTGGAGTATAGCTTTTGTGTGGGTGCATCAACTTTGCCAAAATTTTATTGAGCTTAAAAAATAAATTCACACCAACACTAAAGTTAGACGCATAGATGAAGGCACTTTTATTGTGTTTGCAATAATCTTCTACTTCTTTAAGGTGCTCCAGCCAGCCAGTTGTTCCGCAAACAACGGGTATTTGTTTTTCCATTGCAGTTTTGATGTTTGCAACGGCGGCATCGGGAACACTAAAGTTGATTGCTACATCTGCCTCGGATAGGTTTCCTTGATTGTCGTTTTTGTCAACCTTCGCTACGATAGCATGCCCTCTTTCAATTGCAATCTGCTCAATGGCCTTTCCCATTCTACCGTAACCCAACAACGCTATTTTCATAGTCTAAAATTTAATATTTAAAGTAAGTCCGTAGTTCATGTCGGTATTCAATAGATTCGGTTCAATTTGCGGGCGCAAAGTCAATTGATCGTTTACGTTAAATTGCATCAAATGTGCGCCAACATTTGCATCTAAAATATTCAATAAATAAAACCCCATAAAGTATAAAACGGCGATATCTCGATAGCGCTTATGGAAGTTCATACCCTGAATCAATTGGTCGTTTTGAAAAATACGATTTGCATATTTGTCATCGGTATAACCTGCTATTCTTCTTTTGTAAATATCTCGAAAAGAATTCATTTGTTTGGTTTGATAAAAATAAAAATATCCTGAAGCTCCTAAACCGCCATATATAAAGGGAAGTTTCCAGTATTTACCAGTGTATATCTGCCCTAAACCAGGAACAATTGCCGAATAAAATGCAGCTTTTGAAGGAGTCAATGGGTCTTTAATTAGGCGTTGTTTTCTGGTCAACGTATCCAGTTCTAATTTTTGTGCCGAAACAAAACTAATGGATAGAATAAGAATTAAGAGGATTTTATTCTTCACGTTTCAACAACTTTTTCATCCGACTGAAATCTTGTTGTGAGTCAAATGGAATATGAATTACTCCTTTCCCATCGTCTTTATAACTGATGGTAACTTTAGATTCAAAATAAGTTCCAAAATCTTCAATAGCTTCTTGGATGAACACAGGTTTATGCGGAGTTGTTTTAGTTTCCCCCCCCACTTTATGTGCTTTTACGATAGCTTCTGTTTTCCGTACACTTAAATCTCCTTTTATGATGCGTTCGTATATTCCTAATTGACTCTCTCGATCCTCAATGGCCAATAACGCCCTACCGTGCCCCATGGACAAAAATCCATCGCGCATTCCAGTTTGTATGATCGGGTCTAATTTTAATAAGCGCAAGTAGTTTGTGATTGTAGATCTTTTTTTACCCACACGATCGCTGAGTGCCTCCTGTGTAACATTGATTTCATCAATTAATCGTTGGTAGGATAAAGCTACTTCTATTGGATCTAAATCTTGACGTTGTATGTTTTCAACCAAAGCCATTTCTAAGGACTCTTGGTCATTTGCCAAACGAACAAAGGCTGGGACAGCTGTAAGTCCAATTAGTTTCGCTGCACGATAACGACGCTCTCCAGAGACCAATTGGTACTGGTTGTAGTCCATTTTCCGAACCGTAATGGGTTGAATGATTCCAAGTTCCTTAATCGACGAAGCTAGTTGTTTGAGTGCTTCATCATTAAATTGAGTTCTAGGTTGAAAAGGATTTACTTCGATTCGATCCAATTCTAAGTCGATAACATTGCCAATAACTTGGTCAGCATTCTTATCATTAACCGATTTAATGTCATTAGCTGGATCTTGAAGCAAAGCAGATAGTCCGCGACCTAAAGCTTGTTTTTTATTTGATTTGGCCATTTCTATTTTCCTTTATTTTTTTTGAGTACTTCTTGAGCTAAACTCAAGTAGTTTTGTGCACCTTTACTTGTAGCGTCATATTGAATTATGTTTTCGCCAAAACTTGGAGCTTCACTTAGGCGAATGTTTCTTTGAATAACAGATTTAAAAACCATTTTACCAAAATGTTTTTTTACTTCTTCAACAACTTGATTAGAAAGTCTCAATCGGGAATCGTACATGGTGAGTAATAAGCCTTCAATGTCAAGATCCTTGTTGTGTATTTTTTGGATGCTTTTTATGGTATTCAATAATTTCCCCAATCCTTCAAGTGCAAAGTACTCACACTGAATCGGAATGAGAACTGAATCTGCTGCAGAAAGTGCATTCAGTGTAATGAGACCTAAAGAAGGAGCACAGTCAATAAAAATATAATCGTATTGGTCCTTTATGCTTTCTAAGGCTTTACGCAGCATATATTCTCGCTCGTGTTTGTCAACCAATTCTATTTCAATTGCTACTAAATCAATGTGGGAGGGAATTAAATCTAAATTTGGAGATTCCGTTTTAATGATAACATCTTCAACCTTAGCGGTGTGTTCGAGTAATTCGTAGGTTCCTCTTTCTTGTTTATCAACATCAATTCCTAAACCGGAAGTTGCATTGGCCTGAGGATCTGCATCAATTAATAGAATCTTTTTTTCAAGGATTCCAAGGGCTGCTGCAAGGTTTACTGAAGTCGTTGTTTTTCCGACTCCACCTTTTTGATTGGCTATTGCAATAATTTTACCCATTTTTTTTGATTTAGGGATTAAAAATACAACTATTTATCTCCACTTGAAAGTTAATTTTTTAGAACAAAAATTTAACATTACATCTTTCTATTTGATACTGTCAGTATCAATTAAAAAAAGAGTTTCATTGTCTTTTTTATGACCATAATGCTCTCGTGCAAAACGTTCTAAACTATCTAAATTTTCAAGCTGATCAATCGTATACTGATCTTTTATTATTGCTTTTCGTAACTTATTTTTTTGTTGTTCTAGCTTTTCGATTTCTGAATCTAATTCTCTTTGTGTTAGCCACGAGTTGGAGTCTAAAAAAAGAATCCAAATTGTAAAAAGAAATGCAATTGCGATATACGATATCGTATAGGATTTGTTTTTACGTTTAAAGGAATTCAAAATATCTTTTAAAGCCATACTATTGTTTTTGAACTTCTAAAACTTGAGCAACCGTGATTTGACCTTCTGTCTTATTGCCCCAGCTGTTTAGGATATAGTTCATTACATCTGCAATTTCTTCTTCGTCTAATCCTTGGTTAACCATTACGCCGTTGTACGTTTTCCCGTTTACAGTGATTTCTCCGCGTAGTCCGTATTTTACTCCTCGAATACTTGCCTCGATATTATTCTGTAAATAATCTGATTTTGCTAGAGGAGGGAATGCGTTCTCAACTCCTTTTCCGTTATCTAAATGGCATTGAAGGCAAAAGTCTTGATAGATTTCTTCTCCATCTAGAATACTTTGCTTCAGCGGTTTTTCTTGTTGCATATAGCTTAAAAAACTAAAAACACCAATACAGTATACTGATAGTAAATATTTCATAGAATACCTAGTTTAATGGGGGTTGAGGGATTATTTTCAAGATACCTTTTCCTTCTACGCCAAGATATAACAAACCATCTGGTCCTTGCTTTATGTTTCTTATTCTGCCAACACCTTCCAACACTTTATGGCGCTCTTTTACTTTATTGTCTTCTATAACCAAACGTTCGAGGTATTCAAATTTCAAAGAACCAACTAATAAATTCCCTTTCCATTTTGGGTAATTGTCTGAAGTTGAAAACGCCATACCAGATGGAGCAATCGATGGAAGCCAATAGTAAAGCGGTTGTTCTAAACCAGGAAGATCTGTATCGCTCGTTATGGGCGTTCCGCTATAATTGATGCCATAGGTAATTGTTGGCCATCCATAATTTTTTCCAGCGCCAATTACATTGATTTCATCTCCACCTCTGGGGCCATGTTCATGTACCCAAATAGCACCAGTTACTGGGTGTGTAAGCATTCCTTGTGGATTCCGATGTCCGTATGAGTATATGGCTTGTTTGCTCCCTTTTTCGTAGTAAAACGGATTGTCGGTTGGGATACTCCCATCTTGATTTAGGCGATAAATTTTACCTCCATCACGGGTCGTGTCTTGCGGGTTTACTTCACGATTACCTCGATCTCCAATCGAAAAGTAAAGATGCCCTTCGGCATCAAAACTTATTCTTGAACCCCAATGTTGCCCCTTTTTAGTGTTCCCTTCACCTTTATATAGTTGTTTTAATTTCTGCAATGATGTTCCTTCTAATTCTGCTCTGTAAAGTGCCGTGTGACCTCCAGCCGCTTCACCGTCACTTGAACTAGCAGTAAAGAAAATTACTTTTGAAGTTTCAAAATCAGGTGCAATTGTAATATCTAAAAGACCACCCTGTCCACGAACATAAATTTCGGGAAGTCCTGATATTTCTGATTTAACACCATCCAAAACATGATAAAGAATTCCTGACTTCTCGGTGACTAACATTTCCGTTTCTGAGATGAAGGTCATACCCCATGGAATATCAATACCGTCGACTACAGTTTCGTATATATACTTTGGACCTAATTCATCTTGAATTTTTGGTCCGTGGTCTTGTGCACAACTACTGAAGAATAACGAGCATAAAACGATTGAGAATGTAAACTTTTTCATGAAGTAATTTTAGATTTTTTAAAAATACGAATAATTACAGGACACACAAAGATGCATGGTTTAAAAACAAGTACTCTTTTGGGGAATGATAAAAGTATGTCTGTTTTAAAGTAAAAAACCACCTGAAAGATCAGATGGTTTTGTCGGGATGACAGGATTTGAACCTGCGACCCCACGCCCCCCAGGCGTGTGCGCTACCAAGCTGCGCCACATCCCGTGGCAATTGTAAACAAAAAAAGCTCAATAAATGAGCTTTTTTAGTCGGGGTGGCAGGATTCGAACCTGCGACCTCCTGCTCCCAAAGCAGGCGCGATGACCGGGCTACGCTACACCCCGAAAAATTCGGTATGCAAATATAATACTTATCCGCTTTCTGACAAGTATTTCTCGATCATATCAGGCTCCTTTTTTAAAGACGATCTCACCCCTTGTAATTGAGTAAGTTAGTTGTCCGAAGTTTTTATTTGTAGTCCGTCTTCGTCGATGCTTAGCTCAAAATCAGCTTCGTCATCAGAAACTTTGATGCGTAAACGATCGTTGTCAATATCGATGTTACCACTTATTGAGGTGCAATCTTGACAAATAAGCGTACCGTTTTCCATTTTCCATAAATGACCTGCTATTTTTCTACGCGAATAATCCTGATCATTTTTAATTCCTCGATACATCAAAGAACTGAAGTCTCTATCGATATACAGGTACTGTCCTTCCGCAACTTCTAAATTCAATCGTACTTGTTGTTCGTTTCTTGCTTGAGCAATTGAAGCGAGCCATTGGCTGTCGAGCAGCAAACTTTTATTGTAATATTCAAATGGATAAGAAATTGCATTTGCATTCTCTCTGGCTCTTTTTTGGTTTCTTCCTTTTGCCTTTTTATCGATTCTAAGTTGTGTACTATTGTCTTTACTTTGTGTTATGTTTAAACGGATTTCATCCAAAAGTAAATTCAGTTCATCATCTTCGTTATAGATTAAATGTGTTGCGTTAAAAATCAGTATTTCATCGTCATATTGCACTGTATTCAGTCGAATTCGCAAAGTGTCTTTTGTGTCAATATCGATAAGCTCGTTTTGAGTTGTTCGTGCTGTAAAAGCATTGGATCTAAATTCTCGAGCTATGGTAAAAGAGATCAGTAGTAGCGTTGTAATCCATATTACTCCTAAGGTGTACTTGGTTGAATTATTCATCAATTTCCGTTTTGAAGTAAGTAGTCGAAGTCCTAAAACAAAAATAAAGGTAAATGGAATTCCTACTCCAAAAAGTAAAAGTAAGGAGAACGCCCATAGCGGAAGATCCGTATTCATGGTTAAGAATATAATCTCATGCGGAATTTCAATGGAGCTTATAAATCCGAAAATCGCTACACTGAAAAGTAACCCAATCAGTATGATGGTTGAAAAAAGGATCATAAAAAATCCGATGATTTTACTGGCGATGCTAACTAAGAGCAGAATTAATTTTTCAAGCATTTCCGAAAACTTTATGGACTTTTTTTTTAAGTCATCACCTACTTTTGAATAATCTACACTTTTCACTTTTTGGGTGACATCATCTAAACCCTCTTTTATTTTTTTTTCAATGTTCGATATATTCACTGGCTCTCCTCTCATTCTTAATTTTTCGGAAGTAGTTTTTGCTTCAGGAATAAGAGCCCATAATAAGATGTAAACAAATACTACACCTCCAATTGAAGAGAGTACAAGGATAACAAGTATCAGTCGAATCCAAACCCGATCAATTCCAAAGTAGTGCCCAAGTCCGCTAGCAACTCCGCCAACAATTCGTTCGTCTGTGTCTCGATATAGCTTCTTTTGAGCATTTGATTTTGTGCTTTCCTCTTGCGTTTCCTCTTCGCTAATATCTTCTGGAGCGCCTAGTATTTCAATTACGTCGTTCACGTTTTTTTCTGAAATAACATAGCCGTCTCGTATAGTGTATTGTGAAAACAACTCTGCAATCCGAACTTCAATATCTTCTAAGATTTCTTGTTTTCCTTCGGTTTGCGCAAAACTTTTTTCTAGTTTGTTTAAGTAATTTTTTAAAAGTGCATAGGCATCGCTATCAATATGAAATAACGTGTGTGCTAAATGTATTGTAACAGTAGTGTTCATGGTTAAGATTTTTTGGTTAATGCAGTAACGGCTTTGTTTAGGTCACTCCAAGAGGAATGGAGTTCCTCGAGGAATTTTTTTCCTACTTCGGTTATGGAGTAGTATTTTCTTGGCGGGCCAGATGTTGACTCTTCCCAACGGTATTCCAATAAGCCTCCATTTTTCAGTCGAGTCAATAGAGGATATAGAGTTCCTTCAACTACAAGCATTTTCGATTTCTTTAGGGTTTCTATGATTTCGAAAGAATACTTGTCTTTGGTGCTAAGAATTTTGAGGATACAAAATTCCAGGACACCTTTTCGCATTTGTGCTTTGGTGTTTTCAATGTTCATAACTTTTCTAGGTGTAGGTGTTCATTATTTTTTTGTTTGACGCATGATATTCTTGGTTGTTTACTATGCAAATATATGTCTTTAAAATAATACTATGCAATACATAGTAGTAATTTTAACATTTCCCCAACATTTATTTTTAAAAAACGCAGCTACATTAGAGAAATCAAATCTGAGAATTATGAGCAATTATAAGTACTACACTACGGTTTTGAGTAAGGTTAGTTTCGATAATGAATTATTTTCAAAAGAATATGAAAAAGCTTGCAGAGATCTAAATGAGAGAGATTTGATCCGTTTGAAGCGATGGTATTGTGTTTTTTTAATCCAAAATCCGCATTTAGAATTGATCCAGTAGCTTAGGGAGCAATTATTTGTACCTCGTCAAATGCAATTGCACCTCGAACAACGCCACTAATACTATTCTTCAGAGCTTCGATGATCTGGAGCTTCAGTTGACTCTTGGGATAAATGATGCTAATCTCACGAGCTGGGGAGGGAGCTGGAAAGTGAATCACGTTTTTTGTGTTTTTTTCAGAAAGATTCAATGCATTTAAAAAAGGAACTAGTGTCATTCCTAAGCCTTCGTTTGCCAAATTGACAAGGGTTTCAAAACTACCACTCTTTAGGTTGAACTGTTTGTTTCTCCCACTTTTTGCAATGGTGCACATAGATAGAACTTGATTTTTGAAGCAGTGTCCGTCTTCTAGTAACAATACATTCTCATTTTCTAGATCCTCGACATTAATTTCATTACTTCCCGATAAGCGATGATTTTCAGGGATATACGCTACAAATGGTTCGTAGTATAACGGTCGTTCAATTATCGTTTCGTGTTTAAGGGGAGTGGCTGCAATTCCAGCATCCAATTTCCCATCTGCAAGGCGTTCAATAATGCTTTCTGTTGTGAGTTCTTCAATCTTTAGGTTGACTTTTGGGTAGGCTTTTAAAAACGTATTAAGAAACATGGGGAGTAGGGTAGGCATTACTGTTGGGATTATGCCTAAACTAAATGAGCCTCCAATAAACCCCTTCTCTTGTGCAACAACATCCTCCATGCGCTTGGATTCTGATATGATTTTACGAGCTTGAATAAGAATTTCTGATCCTACTTTAGTTAGACGTATGGGTTTCTTTGTTCTGTTAAAGATTTGGACTCCAAGTTCGTCTTCTAGTTTTTGTATTTGCATACTGAGTGTAGGCTGTGTAACAAAAGATTTCTCTGCAGCAAGGGTAAAGTTCCCCGCTTCTGCTACTGCTATCATGTACTTGAGTTGGGTGAGTGTCATTATGTGTTATTTTTATGATTATTTAAAGATAATAAGAAATAATGATATTAGTTGATTATTTTGACTTTCATTTTAATGTTTTCTATTGGATTCTCTCTTCCATCAATCGGTTGTGCGCATATTTTATCAACGACATCCATCCCACTAATGACTTTGCCAAATGGGGTAAAGTCTTTGTCTAAATGGTAAGCACCGCCTTTTTGTTGAACTATAAAAAACTCGAATGGAGATGCTAACTTGTGTGGATTATCTTCTTCGCTACTGGGTATGGAAATAACACCTCGATCGTGTTTATGGCCTTTATCATTGTCTTGAGGTAAGAGATAACGTCCTATTTTCCTTCTTTTTCGCCATGTTTTTGGGTGATCTGAATTTCCTCCTTGGATAACAAAGTCAGGAACAACGCGATGAAAAAAAGTATCATTAAAGTAACCTAACTTTGTTAAGTAAATAAAGTTTGCCCTGTGGTAGGGCGTATTGTCGAACAAGATTAGATCAATATCTCCATAGATTGTACTGATTCTTACCTTATTTTCTTTGTTCTTCTTTTGGTACTCAAATAGAAATGGAATAGCCGTTTTTTCGTCCAAGTAAAGGGCGGGTTCTTCAAGGAGAAGTTCTTTTTTTACAACTTTCTGTTTGGGTTCAGCTTTTTTTGTAGTACTTTTTATTTTTTTAGGAGGCTCAGTACAGCTTACCATTATCATCAGTACTATACTTAAAATACTTAATTTTCTCATTACCCTATGCTGTTTACAAAATTTGAATCGCTTCTTCCAAAAGTAATAGATTTACCTTTACCCGGTATTGTTGCGCAAAAAAAAATGGCACCATTGTTCAGATTACAAGAAATAATGGAAAAGCCTTTGAATGAGAATGAAACTAAAAAAGCTGCTGTTTTAATTCTGTTTTATCCCGATAGAAATGGGATTACAAATTTTGTTTTAATTGAACGGGTGGTCTATTCGGGTGTTCATTCTGGTCAAATTAGTTTTCCAGGAGGAAAGAGAGATTTCGAAGATAAAACGTTCTGGGACACTGCCCTTCGTGAAACTCAAGAAGAAGTTGGCGTTGAGCCTTCTGACGTGAAAAAGATTAGGGAGTTGTCAAAGTTTTATATCCCTCCGAGTAATTTTACCGTGTATCCCTTCGTGGGTTTTGTAAGTAGTAAACCCGCTTTTGTGAAAGAAATTAAAGAAGTTGAGAAGATCATTGAGATCCCTCTCTCAAAACTTCTAGATGCTAAAAATGAAACCAAAGGAATCGTTTCAACATCTTATGTAGGCGAAATTAATGTTCCTATGTATGTGTTTGAAAATGTTCAAGTATGGGGAGCTACAGCCACAATTCTTGCAGAAATGAAAGAATTGATTCTGATTGCACTGAAAGAATAATGTTATATTTACGAGATTATTAGATTATGGGAATATTAAAAAGAAACCCTTTCGGGCATATACTTTTCTTGAAAAAAATGTTGATCCGTTACCTAGGCATAATGTCTCATCGTAGGTACAGAGGTTTCAATCAGTTGCATATTGAAGGATCAGAAATCATTAAAAATTTACCTGGTCAAAAAGTCCTCTTTGTATCCAATCATCAAACGTATTACGCTGATGTGGTTGCAATGTTTCATGTGTTTAACGCAAGCTTAAGCGGTCGCCTCGATAGTATTAAGAATGTGGGATACCTATGGAATCCGAAATTGAATATTTATTATGTTGCCGCAAAAGAGACCATGAGTGACGGACTTTTGCCTAAAATTTTAGCCTATGCGGGTTCTGTTTCAATAGAGCGAACGTGGCGTGAGTCTGGTAAAGATGTCAACCGGCAGGTTAAATTCAGCGATATCTCCAATATAGGGAAGGCACTGGACGATGGATGGGTAATTACTTTTCCGCAAGGAACAACGAAGCCTTTCAGACCGATGCGTAAAGGAACTGCATTCATTATCAAGAAATATAAACCCATAGTAGTGCCAATAGTCATTGATGGCTTCAGAAGATCATTTGATAAGAAGGGACTTATGATAAAGAAAAAAGGTATTCTACAATCTATGGTCATTAAAGAACCACTTGAAATCGATTATGAGAATGACTCTGTTGAATCCATCTTAGAGAAAATAGAACATTCTATTGAACAACATCCTTCCTTCTTAAAGGTGTTGTCTTCCAAAGAAATTGAAGAACAAGAAGCACTGAACAAGAAAAGGGAGTGGTAGTTATTTAATCTTCAATTTGTTTGAGTTCTTGAACATGCCTTTTAAGCTTAAAGAAATACCTTCCATAGACTAGGTAGTAAAACCCAATGAGTACTGCCAGCACTAAAATCATGATTATAATGATGACTACTACCATTTTTATGATTGATCCTTGCCCCGCAACATCTTGATTCAACAGATGAATGTAGTTTTCATCATAACGGAATGCATTGATCAAAACAACAGTCAAAAAGACAATAAACACGCCTAAGTTATAGAGGATGTATTTGTTGACTGATTTCCTAGATTTAATAATCGTTTCTATCAAAATAGAAATGGAATCAGAGGTTTTTATTTTATTATAATTTAAGTAAAATTGGATCATGAAGTAGGAAAGTATCGCATATCCTAGAATACTGATTACTATTGAAAATTCATATAAATGAATACTTCTGTAATATTCAAAAGCTTCAAAATAATCGGGAATTAAAAAAGGAAATAAAAGATAGGCGAAGAATTCTACACAGCTGAATATGAAAATCCACTTGATAGAAGAAATCGATTTCTTTTGAGTCAATCCATACAGTTCTTCTTTCGATAGTTGTAAGTCAAACTTTTGATTTTTCCATTCTTTTTTTAATGCATCCAGTTTATTCATAGTTGTATTACTTCAGCATTGTTTTTAATTTTCTCTTGAGCCTACTAATCTTTACGCGCGCATTTACTTCTGATATTCCTAGGGTTTCAGCGATCTCAATATATTTTTTATCTTCCAAATACAGTAAGATCAACGCCTTTTCTATTTCAGAAAAAGTTTCTATTTTTTCGTAAAGCCATCGAATTTGTATTTCTTTAGTATCATCATATTCTTCATAAGCCTTTAATTCTGGAAGCATTGCCAAGTCTTCCCCAAGGATTGTTTTTTTGTTTTTCCGATAAAGTGTTATTGCAGTATTCAATCCAACGCGATACATCCAAGTGGTGAACTTAGATTTACCCTCGAAACTTGGATATGACTTCCACAATTGAATACTGATCTCTTGAAAGAGATCTTTCTGACTTGCGTCATCATAAGTATATATGCGACAGATTTTGTGAATGATATTTTGATGCTCCTTGAGCAACTCCAAAAAATCATTTTCACTTAAACGCATGAACTTCTTATTCTAATTAGTGGGACAAAAAATGTTTTTGTTACAAAAAAATATAATTACTATTCAATGATACCTGCACAGCTTACCCGCGCACCTGCAGCCCCAGATGGCTGAGACGTTAGATCATCTGCTCCTTGGTGAACGATAATGGCTCTACCTACAAGGTTTTTATCTGCATCATCACAACCAATACACCATTGATCTGTACTGAACGTAATCATGCCATGGCCGCTACTGTCGGCAGTAAAGTTACCAATATCACCACGGTGATAACCTGCGGTATCTCCCCAAGCACCATGTGGCTGGAATGTTGGATTCCAGTGTCCGCCAGCTGACTTTCCATCTGCTGAACTACAATCTGCTTTTTCGTGAATATGAATGGCGTGAACGCCTGCGTCCAATCCGTTGATGTGTGCTTCTAGTGTAACTTGACCATCTTTCTCGGTTAAAGAAACCATTCCGCTTGCAGTACTTCCACTCTTTGCTTCGAGAGAAAATTGAAGTTTCTTTTCAGTTTCTTGATGCATTTGATGTGGCTTATCATGCAAAACAGTGCTTTTATGTGCTTCTACTTTTGCCTTTACTTCTCCTGGAGTTCCTTCAATTACTTGAACTTCTTCATTTAAAACTCCATTCTTATCAGTTATCGTGGTTATTGTTGCTCGAAGTAAGGTATCATTGACTTTTTTCATTTCAATAGAAACTTCAGCGTGCTTTTCTTTTTTAGGTTTTGTTTCACAGGAAACGAATAAAGAGGCAGTTAATATGCTAGCTAAAAGAATAGATGTGATTTTCATGATGTTTTTTTTTTACAGTTTAAAGTTAGAAAAAAATGAGTACGTGCCCTTTGTAAAAGGTATTTATCTGTTTTTAATTTTCAAATCAAATAGTAAATCTTTAATAAAACACACAAAACTCAAAAACACTATATTTACAAAAAAAAATTGCGCACTAAAATATCACTTCTATTCGCTTTGATGTTACTGCTTAGTTGTAAGACTATGTATAAAACACTCCCTTTTTCTGAAACACCAATCCCAGAGGCACCTGATTACAACAATAACGACTCCTGGGCGGTTTTACCAGGTCAATATCCTGAAGAGTTAATATCAATTACGGGTAAGTCATCTCAAAGTGACGTGGATGTTTTTTTTGTATATCCTACCTTATTAACTGACAAAAAAGATTCCTCCTGGAATGCTGATTTTAATCGGGTTGATATTCGAAAGAATGTTCTTACAAAGTCGGTGAAATTTCAAGCATCAAGTTGGGCAAAGGCTGGTAATATATATGTTCCTTTTTATCGACAATCTCATTATAAAACCTATGTTAAGCCCTATGATTTGGAAGGTCCAGCATCATGGAAAATCGCTTACCAAGATATTTCAAAAGCATTTGCATACTATTTAGAGCACTACAATAAGGGCAATGGAATTATTATAGCTGGTCACAGTCAGGGAAGTATTATGGCGAAAGAATTGATTAAGGATTTTTTTGACGACAAAGAATTACAAAACCAATTGGTAGCTGCTTATTTGCCAGGGGTTCGTGTTAAAAAAAATGAACTGGGTTCCATACAACCAATGTATCAGCCCGAAGCAATTGGCGGCTTTGTAAGTTGGAATACGTATAAGAAAAAGAAGTACCCTAAGGCCTACGAACAATGGTACAAAGGTGGTGTTACTACTAATCCAATTACTTGGGACAAAACGACTAAAACTTCGAGGTCGGAACACTTAGGGACTTTAAATTCTGATGGTAAAATCTATGATATGGCGATTGGAATCGAAATTGTTGATGGTTTGATATGGTCAACTGTACCGCGAATTCCCAAACGATTCTTACTTTCATTTGTTAAAAGTTACCATTTTGCAGACGTAAATTTATTTTGGAAAGACATTGAAGTAAACGCCCAATTACGAGCAAAAACATGGTTGGAACTTCATAAGACTAACTAATGTTGAATACTTTACTTGATCGTTGCAAAGAAGAGTGGCAACTAGCTCTTACACAAAGAAAACACCCCTATCGTTTTTTTGTTTTAGGAACTGTTGCTAACTCTCGACCAGAATTAAGAACCGTTGTTTTGCGAGGTTATAATCCTGATTCAATGGAATTCACTATTTATACGGATGCTCGCTCGAGCAAAGTTTCTAGTTTAAATAAGAATGAATCTGTAGAAATTCTTTTTTATAATCCAGAAAAACTGACTCAGGTTCGCGTACAAGCCCAATGCGTTTTAAAAGAACAAAATGATGTTTTGTTTAATGAGCAAGCCTTGGCATCGCAAAAAGACTACACTACAAACCTAGCACCGGGTAGTCCCATCGACTCGGTGTCTTCTGTTTCTTTCTTGAATGAAGAGCATCATTTTTTGAAACTCGTTTTTCAAGCCACACAGCTCGAATATCTTGAATTGAAACGTCCCGTTCACATTCGTGCACTATTTAAAAAGGCAAAGGAAAACTGGACAGGAGAATTTAGAACCCCCTAAAGCCATTCGTTAGATTATTTTTTGTAATTTTTGATTTTAAACGAGTCTTATGAAATCAGAAGAAAACAAACAAAGTTCAAGAAGAAGTTTCTTAAAAAAAGGGCTTCTTGCCTCCTCCATAATGATTGTTCCAAGACATGTGCTTGGCGGTCAGGGTTATCTCGCTCCGAGTGATCGCTTAAACATTGCTGGAATTGGCGTAGGAGGAAAAGGAAGAAGTGATATTATCAATGCCTCAGTTAACGGGCGCGAACGTGTTGTTGCTTTATGTGACATAGATCCTAGCGGAACCCATGGCGTTTTAGATACCATCAAAGATTTTCCAAAAGCAAATTTTTACACCGATTTTAGAAGACTTCTAGATGCTGAAAAGGATCTTGATGCTATAACAGTATCGACTCCTGATCATACCCACGGTGTAATTGCTATGGAGGCTATGAATCGTGGGATACATGTGTACGTTCAAAAACCCCTAACACACAATATTAAAGAAGCACGTTTACTCACCGAAACTGCTCGTGCAAGTAAGATGGTAAGTCAGATGGGGAACCAAGGAGCTTCGAATCCAGCACAAGTTAAAATTCAAGAATGGGTTGATGCTGGACTCATCGGAAAAGTTTCTGAAGTTAAAGTATGGACTAATAGACCTGTGTGGCCACAGGGAATTCCTAAACCACAACCCGATCCACAAAACAAACCAGGCAACTTAGCTTGGGATCAATGGTTAGGCCCAGCATCTGAAACACCTTATAGTTCTTCCTTACATCCGTTCAACTGGCGAGGCTGGTGGGAATATGGTACTGGAGCACTAGGCGATATGGGTTGTCATTTAATTGACATTCCTTTTCGAGCACTTGGGTTGCATTACCCAACCGCAGTAGAATGTAGTGTTGGAAGTGTCTATACACAAATGTGGGTAGCAGAGCATTTGCCAGAAGGATGCCCACCCTCATCTTCGGTAACTATTAATTTTGATGCAACCGAAAAGAATCAAACCCCTTTAGTAATGACTTGGACCGATGGAGGGATACGTCCTGCGCATCCGGATTTAATTCCATCGACCGAAGATATTGGTGAGCCAGGCGGGGGTAACGGTGTCTTGATGATCGGAGAACATGGAATTATTAGTTCGGGAGTATATGGTCAATATCCAAAATTATTTAGAAAAGGACAAGAAACCTTAACCTTTGATCAGCCAAAAAGTAAAGAACCAGAATTCGGGCATCAAAGACAATGGATTGATGCCATAAAAGCAGGATTTAATAGTGATGAACACAAAGCACTGACTTCTTCTTTCGATTATTCAGGGCCACTTACGGAAACAGTTTTGATGGGTAATATTGCTATTCGTAGCTATTTGCTTCGAAAAGGAAGTGGAAGGAATATGGAATACTACGGTCGTAAAAAATTACTGTGGGATGGAGCTAAAATGAAAATAACAAACCTAAAAGACGCGAACCAGTTTATTGGTCGGAACTATCGTAAAGGATGGGAACTGTAGGAAAATGTAGATGAAGAAAAATGTGATATGGATTACCGGTGCATCTTCCGGAATTGGAGCTGAATTGGCAAAACAATATGCAAAAGAAGGGGCTTTACTCATTTTATCGGCACGCCGTGAAAAGGCTTTGCAAGAAGTGAAAAACTCTTGTGAACATCAAGAAAACATTACTGTTTTACCGTTAGATTTAAAGAATTTTAATTCAATGGCACAGTATGTTGAAAAAGCACTTGCTGTTTATGGTTCCATTGACCTCTTAATCAATAATGGAGGTGTGAGTCAGCGATCCCTTATTGCGGACACAAAAATGGAAGTATATCAAGAATTGATGGATATCAATTATATGGGAACGGTAGCATTAACCAAAGCATTGTTGCCTTATTTTATAGAACGTAAAAAGGGTCATTTTGCAGTAGTGACCAGTGTAATGGGGAAATTTGGTTCTCCGTTCCGATCAGGATATTGTGGAGCTAAACATGCTTTACACGGTTTTTTTGATGTACTCCGTATGGAACATGAAAAAGACAATGTTGATGTTACGCTAATATGTCCAGGTTTTGTACAAACTAATGTCACAATCAATGCTTTAACAGGAACTGGAGAGCGCTTGAATCATGATGATCCTGGAACACAAAATGGGCTTGAAGTAGCTTTCTTTTGTAGAAAAATGATCCGAGCGATCCGTAATAAAAAATGGGAAGTATCCTTCGGCAAGAAAGAAAAGCTAGGTGTTTTTGTCAAGCGATTCTCACAAAAATTACTACATGCAATCGTAATGCGTTCGAATGTGCGCTAAAATTTATAACCCTAAATCTTAATCACTATGAAAAATGAAAACAAGATGCAAAGACGCGATCTTATTAAAACACTTGCAGTTGGAGCAACTACTGCTTTTATTGGCTCTGGATTTACTAAGCTTCAAGCGCAAGAAGTTTCTAATCAATTGAAAGGGAATATCAATCATTCCGTATGTCAGTGGTGTTATCCAGACCTTAGTTTAGAAGAACTTTGTGAAGTAGCAAAAGAATTTGGTTTGATGGGAATTGATTTAATAGGACCAAGCGGTTGGGATACATTAAAGAAACACAACCTTGTTTCGACCATGTGTAATGGTGCGGAAATAAGCCTGACCGAAGGATTCAATGATCCTCAGTACCATCCGGTGTTAATTGAGAATTACACCAAGCACATCAAACTTGTAGCAGAAGCGGGTTTTACCAACCTCATTTGTTTTAGTGGAAATAAGAGAGGAGTGGATGATGAAACAGGTTTGCAGAATTGTGTTAAAGGTCTACAGCAAATACTTCCTTTAGCAGAAAAACTAGGCGTAGTTATTCAAATGGAGTTATTCAATTCCAAAGTAGATCACCCAGATTATATGTGTGACAATTCTGCTTGGGGAATTGAGCTTTGCAAGCGACTCGATTCACCGAATTTCAAATTGCTCTACGATATTTATCATATGCAAATTTCGGAAGGTGATATCATAAGAACGATAACTGATCACCATCAATATTTTGGGCATTATCACACTGCAGGTGTTCCAGGAAGAAACGAAATTGATGATACTCAAGAATTGTTCTACCCAGCTATAATGAAGGCAATTGTCGAAACTGGATATGAAGGAGTAGTTGCTCAAGAGTTTATTCCGAAAAATGAAAACCCATTAGAATCCTTAAAGAATTCTATTTTAATCTGCGACATTTAAAATATATCCCATGCTATAAGTTGGCTCTAAAGTTTCTTATATTTGTATTACTATATATAAATCATTATGAAACTTTTTAATCTTTACTTAATCGTATTTACTTTATTTTTAACTTCCTGCGGATCTGGATCTGGAGCAGATCCTCATCTAAGTTTAGATGAGATAAGAGAGTTACAAGAAACGGTTGAAATTGATCTTGTTGGTAAATGGAAACTAAGAAGACCCTCCAATTCAATTTCAAATAAAACGTTTACTGCAACAAATAATTGCGATATAGTTCAGATCGAATTCATTGAAAATAACACCTATTTACTAAATATAAGCTACACAACTGCTGGCTCCTCTGAGTTGAATTACCAAACTTTTAAAGGGAAATTCAATCTTGTGTTTAAAGAATCTGATACAGAAGCAGTAATAGAACGTATTGTCCTTATGGGGCCAAACTATGAGCCGATCAATACTGTTCCTACTCAAGGATCAGTTGCTACAATATCAGAAATTGTAATTGATGCTAGTGGCAATGATATTTCTTTTGGTATTCAATTGGAATCGGATACTGCTGCGACTTGTTTAATTGATTCCGTGATCTCCTTAACCGGTGATAAAGAAGAGAAATTAGAACCCAATGCTCCTGATGATAGTAATCACATTAAAATTCAACAAGATTGGAGAATGGTAAGTGTTGTTGTGGATATAGAAGAAGACGCCAATATCAATGGCTTGTGCTTCCTTCTAGCAGAAGAATTTTCTGATCGATGCTTTGATCAGGAGACTCAAGAATTTAACTTAAACTGTCAACAGCCATCAAGCCTTAGCTTATTATTTTCTGGTTATGGTACTTATTTATTGGCTTATTACGATGGATCAGACCAGATAATCTCAAGTGAAGAAGGGGAGTGGCGTTGGTTACCTAATACTGAAACTCCTTACAGTATTATTCAGGTTCGTTTTGAGAATGAACCTTGGGAAGAATCAGTTGCTTTAGTAATCGAACAAGTAACGGAAAGTTCACTTTTGATTCGTGAAACGGCAACTAATGAAGACGGGACTTCGTCTCCAGATGATGACATGGTAATCTATAATTTTCAGTTGGCAAGCCTTCCCTATGCAGATTCTTCCTGTGGAGATTTAGCTGAGTATTCCGATACTAATAATTAATTATATATTAGCTTAATAATTTATTGCTAAATGAGAAAATACAAGGCCGTCTTTTTATGTAACGTATTGGTGTCTATTTGTTTGTTTGGATGTTCTTATGAAGAAGGAGTTGCTCTTAGTGACCTAACGATAGATGAAAATACTAGTCCAGTAATTCATCTGCTAGAGGATGATCTATATTCTGGTAGAGTATTTCAATACGAGAATGATACAGAACTCTTGTCTTTAGAATTTTACTTGTTGGATGGAGTTTATAACGGTTCCTATGCCCAATACTATCCTGGTGGATTGTTAAAGTACACCGCCTATTTTGATAAAGGAATTCTGAATGGTTTAGAAGAATATTATTTCGAAAATGGTCAATTGAAAGAATCTGTTAATTATGTCAAGGGTAACTTCAATGGTAAACGAATGGTTTACTGGTCTAATGGTATTTTGAAGGAGCAAAATTCATTTTCAAATGGAGTTTTAGGAGGCGAAAATCTCTTTTATTTTTCAGATGGTAAGCTTCGTAAACGTTTAAAATTTGATACTAGCGGCAAACGAGATGGTAAGTGGGAAGACTTTCACCCCAATGGGCAACTCAAATTGCGTGTCGTATACAAAAATGGAACCTTATTGTCGACCTCAGATACTTTTGATTTTCATGGAAATGTTATTGTAAGCCAATAATTATTAGTTACATACTTTTGAACTGAGAACGGTATAGCTTCCACTTCCAATTGTAACGGAACCATCTAAATGACAAAATATAAATACTCTACCCTTGGGTACATACACATCGTAGGTTCTACAATCACACCCTTGATAGCTTATGAGTACTCCATTGCTTCCAGCTTCTATTGTTTTTTCTGTGCAAGGTGAACAGGTTAGTGTGATATTGACTGTCACGATATTACTGTCTAGTGTTCCGTCATTTGCTTTATACGTAAAACTATCCCCAGCATTCATTACGCCACCTTGAATATAACTGAAAGTTCCTCCAGGGTTTAGAACTAAAGTTCCAGAAGTTGGATTTGTAACTAGAACAGCAGTTAATGGGTCTGCATCTGTATCTGTATCATTCATCAATACATTGTTCATTCCGCCAGTCAATATAGAAGTCGTTTGTCCCACGCCTACGGTTATACTGTCAGGAAAAGCAACTGGTGCGTCATTTGTTGGAGTAATAGTTACAGAAACAACTGTAGGTAAGCCATAGCCTTTTCCGTCGAAAGGAATATAGGTAAAACTATCGGTGAAATCTTCAGATCCTAAATGGGTATAGGTAAACGATCCGTTAGCGTTTAATGCTAAAGTTCCAAAGAGTGGACTCGTTCCAATGGTTGCCGTTAGTATTGCAGTATCGCCAGTATCTACATCGGTGTCATTTGACAGTACACTTGTTGAAGCAGCAGTGGTGGTAGTTGCAGTTCCACCTTCAAATAATGCAATCGTCTCGGTAACGCCTATTGGAACATTATTGATGAAAATTGTAACAGTGGTTGTATTTCCAATATTTAAAAATGTGTCTTGGGGTGTATAGGTGAAGCTGTCAGTAACAGTAGTACTGTTGTCGTGAGTATAGGTGAAGTTTCCGTTGGTTAACAAGTTTATTGTACCGTTCACAGGACCAGTCACTAATATTGCAGTTATGGCGTCCCCTTCTGGATCAGAATCATTTGCTAAAACAGAATTCGTTACGCCGTCATTCAATACACTCGATGTTGCTCCTTTTGCTAAATTCACGACCTCTCCCACACCAATAGGTGGATCATTTACAGGCGTAATACTAACTGTAAAGAGGTCATCAACAGTACAGCTCATATCTCCATCTAAGGCTATTAAGTTAATGAACGTTGAGCCGCTTTGGTTTGGTAAAAAGTCAATAATCAAAGCTGTTGCTGTAATGCTTGTAGCTACTAAGCTGCTGTTTCCAATAGAAGTCATGTAGTTCAAAGGTGTAGTGTCTACATCAGCAAATATGCCAGCCAACGGAATAATAAAATCAGGATCATCTTCATTTGCTGATACATCTGGAGTTGGATTCTCAAGAGTTGGGCAGTCATTTATTGGATTTATTGTAACTGGAATTTCAATATCAATATCACAATTTCTTCCATCGTTTACATTTAGTGTCATGGTAGTAGTACCAAATTGATTTAGCTTAGGGGTAAAAGTTACAATTCCATTAGCTGCTAAAACTGCTGTAAGTAGGTTGGTTGCTGTATGTGTTAATGTATACATCGGCGCATTGCCATCTGCATCACTGATTTCGGCTCCATAATTCCAAGTCCATGCTGCCCCATCTTCATTGGCGGCTGGGAATCCACCCACGGCTGTATAAATCGGACAATCATTCACTTCTTGGATTGCGATATTAACCAAAATGACATTCCCATCCAGTCCTGATACAACTTCTGCTGCTCTATATTGAAATGTATCGGTGGTTGTTTCCGATCCATCGTGGATATAGGTGAAGGTTCCTGTTGAAGAAATCACTACATTTCCGTTTATCGCTTGGGTTGTGAGTATTGCTTCTAGCGCATTATTTTCGGTATCGGTATCATTTGCTAATAAAGATGAGGCAGCTAAAATGGTAGCTGTAACAGTACCTCCTTCCAGCACAGATAAATTTTCGGTAACGGTTATTGGAGGATCATTTACCGCTGTTATATTAACTAAAAACACATCCTGTACTGTAGAACATCCATTAAGATCATCTACCGAAATAGTTACTGTCGTAGTTCCATTTTGTTCTGGAATATACTGAATGGTTAATGTACTTGTATTTAAGGTTACGTTTGCTACAGAGGTATCGGCATTGGTGAATGAAAAGGATAAAGCATCATTTTCAGCATCCGAAAAATTTGGACTTAAATTGATAACCGTATCAGTTGCATCCTCATTTACTGTAATATCTGGAAATGGAGTGTCAACTTCAGGGCAATCATTTACGGCAGCTATGTTAATTGTAACACTAACAATAGTACTTGATAATAAATCTGAAAGGGTATAGTTGAATGTATCCGTAGTGGTTTCCGAACCATTGTGGTTGTATACAAAAGTCCCGCTGTTTTGTAGACTAAAAGCCCCACCCGAATGATTAAACGGCCCAGATCCCGGTACTAAAGTAGCTGTTAAGTTATCACCTTCAGTGTCGGTGTCATTGGCTAGTACGGTGATAGAAATTGTAGTTGAGGTTGCAGTTTCATTTTCATTTACATTTATAATATCAGGAGTTCCAACGGGTGCGTCGTTTTGTGGTTCAACATTAACTATAAAAGTAGAACTGACAAGTGTAGAACATACGCCATCTGAAGCATACAGAATGATTGTGCTACTTCCAGTCATATTGTTTACAAAATCTAAGGTAAGGGTAGTGGTGTTTAAAGTAGCTGTTAGTAAAGATGTATTGGTATTGCTAACGGTAAGCGTTATCGTATTCAACTCTTCATCTGTAAAAACAGGACCTAAATCAATATCTAAATCCGCAGCATCTTCCATAACAGTTTGAGTTGTTATTGCACTTGCAACGATTGGGCAGTCGTTTGTGTGCGTAATTTGTATGGTAACGGTAGTAGTATTTCCTAAGACACCATTACCATCATAGGGTCTATAGAAGAAAGTGTCGGTAGCAATTCCAGTACTGGGAATTTGAGTACCGCCATGAGTATAAGAAAATGTTCCATTATCTAGAAAGCTGAGAGTACCCAGATTAGGTGTCAGGGTTGGTACCGGTTGCCCTAGAAGAAATCCAGCAGAGAGGGTCTCGCCTTCAACGTCTGTATCATTGAATAAAACTGAGGTAGCATTTGCAGAAGTTACAGTTACAGTTTCTCCTTCATTTACAAGAATTGTATCAGCAATTCCAACAGGTAAATCATTGACAGCATTTACAGTAATTATAAAGCTTTCTGAGGTCACCACTCCACAATTCAAGTCATTTGCAGTAACGGTAACGGTCGCCGATCCTACCATATCATCAGTATAATTGAGTGTTAGGCTTGTAGTGTTGATTGTAGCTGCTAGTAAAGATGTATTGGTTTGAGTAACCGTATAGGTTAAAGCATCCCCTTCTGGGTCAATAAATGTACTTGAAAAATTGATTACGGTGTCAGCTGCATCTTCCACCACCGTAACATCAGATAAAGGAGTTTGAACAAGTGGACATTCCTCAACGGGGGTTATGGTAATTGTTACAGAAACCGTATTTCCATATACTGCTCCGTCATATGCACGATAGCTAAAACTATCTGTTGTAGTTTCAGAATCATCATGGGTATAGGTAAACGACCCAGTTGCACTAAGTGCTAAAACACCATTAATGGTATTAGTAACAAGGTCAGTAGTTATAGAATCTCCATCAGGATCACTATCATTGGATAACACGGAAGTTGCCCCACCACTAATCGTCGTTACCGTACCGCCTTCTAATACTATGATGGCATCTTGTACTGAAACTGGCGGGTTTGTATTGGCTTCGAAAGAACTTACATATATACCGCGACCGAACGTACCAGCAATTACCCGGTTGTCAAGTGCAGAAGCCCCACGGAAATCCATATCAAGAACCGCAACATCACTCATACCTTCATAGGCTAAACTCCAATCAGGATTTGCAGCTGTAAAGTTTAGTGTTTTCCATACGCCAAGTTCAGTTCCAACAATAACCTCTTCTTCTTCATATGGATTATTCAAAATAGAGTATACTGGAAGGTCGGGTAGTTTAGTAGCACCTGCTCCTTCTTTATTTACCCATGTTGATCCTCCGTCCTCTGTGAAGTATACATTAACGATAGAAGTTCCGTAATTGTAATATGTAATGTATATGTCATCTTCTGTAGCCCCAAAGTGAATGTCCGAGACACTCCCGGCAGTCGGGTTTCCTATTGAAGTTGCACTTGGAGTAGTGTCCGCATTGGATATTTTAATAATATTCCCATCCTTTGTTCCAACAAAAAGTAAAGAACTCCCAGTTGTAAATGGGGATAGTTTTAGCGTAGTAGGTTCTGATGTAAGAAGTCCTGTTAGTAAGGTTGTTGTTGGAGTATTACTATCAACATCCTTAATCCTTCTAAGGTTATAAGTGGTTCCAACCGTAGCGTTCGAAAAATAGATGTCTTGGTTTGAGTCTAGAGCCGCTGGGTTGATGAAACTTCCTTCACGAGGTAAAGTCAAAATCCCACCATAAGCCGCTAAACTTGCTAGCTGTTGGTTTCCAGTGTAAATTCCAGAGGCATTGTAATTCTGCCTTGAGATTGCATCGTTATAAATGTAATTTACAATTGAATAACTCCCACCCACTTGATCGAAAAAGGTAGCGGCACCATCTCCATCTTCAATAACATATGCATTAGATAAGCTAAGTCCGGGATTAGAAAGCCCATAATTACCATTGTCCTGAGTTCCTCCTATTACATAGTCTATTCCAAAACCAGATGGGCTCTGTGCAACTGTGTAAAATTGAGTTGTAACAAAATTATTTTCTCCTTCAGTAAAATTGTCAGAAGCATTTGCAGTATCAAGGTCAGAACAATAGGCAACCCCTCCGTCATTAACAATAACGGCTTGCTTGGTGTTTGAAGGTCTAAAGTATAACCCATGCTGGTCTGCGTGAATTAAAGACACTCCGAGACCTACTGCTGCAGAGGAGTTATTAGCCCACTTAGTGATTTGATTCCAACTTGTTCCTCCATCTCCAGAACGAAACCAATTGATTCCTCCTACATATACGATATCCTCATCTGTTGGATCAACCTCAATTTCAAGATCATACCAAGATTGCCCTCGGGTGAAGTCTGCGGGTGGTATTCCAGTGTCAATGTCAATAGGTTCTGAAAGTTTTTCTAGGGTAGAAAAATCATCAGTAGTCTTGTAGATTTCTGCAACCGAATTTGCACTCATTAGTACATAATGTGTACTTGGGTCAGTTTCGCTCGAAGCAATTTCTGTTCGTCCTATAGCAGTGGGTTCAACGTCATATACTGGTGTTGCTTTTGTGAATGTGACACCATCGTTTTTCCCACTATAATAGTAATTTCCACCCGTTGCTCCAAAAGGCCCTCGAGTTGTTGCAAGCCATATCTTATCATTAGTTGTTTGTACTTCAATGTCGTTTATGTTTTCTGGCCTCGAAGTGTCACTATTGTTTAGGGTTATTTTTGACCAAGAACTGCCACCGTCTGTAGAATAGTAAAGGCCATAGATGTTATAGTCAAAATCGGTGGTTGACATTCGTTTGTGATTACTCCCATAACCTAGTGCTGCATATAGATAACTCTGCGTGGTTGTATCATCATCATGGTCAAAAAGGGCTAAGTCGTTAATGTAAAAATAGCCTTCTACTTCGGTCCAACCTCCACCATATGTAATGGTAACCTGTCCTGAGCTACTTCCAAGAATTTGTGTCCAACTAACCCCACCATCGTTAGATTTATAAACCCCATTCCCAGCAACATCGCCTTGGGTGTAGGATTCCCCAGTTCCAACGTACATCACATCCATATCATCCGGATCTTGAATGATATTAGAAACTGCAAGATTTCCTATTGGAATATTAATCTGAGTCCATGCAGGTATAGGATCGGCGTCAATATCTTCGTTAACCCAAAGACCACCACTAACTCCACCAGCAATTACTCGATCTTCTTCAGCATCATTAAGGTCGAATAAAGCAGCTCGTGTTCGACCAGCTTGGTTGTTTGGACCAATAGTATACCATGGAGTGTCTGCACTCTGTCCGGGTACAGCACCGCGTCTGACTCTGTTGTTTTTTTGATATTCTAATTGTTGAGAGATTCTTATCTTTTCATCAATATCTGGTTTTCCAGTTGTTGGGTCCATTGTTAGGTCATACAACTGTTCATAATATTTGTTTGGAGGAAGTCCCGCCTTGAAACGTTCTTTTTTTGAAAGTTTGTGTGTTTCCTTGTATGGGCTATTCTCTAGAAAAAATTGATGTAATTCTTCTGGAGATTTTTCACTTGATAAGGTATATAAAACACCCGCACCAATGAATAGTAATCCACATGCAACTTTCAAAAACCCCTTATAACTCATATTAAATATAGTAAGTAATTTAATAACGTAATTTATCTGATTAAATTATGTTATGCTACAGTAGTGTACTGTTTTAAATAAAAGCCAGGAAGAATAAATGAAGCCTGACTTTTATCCAATAGTAAATTTATCCTAGCAAGGTTTGTACTTTCATTGCCAATCCCATATCGCCACCTATTTTAATTTTACCTCCCATAACAGCCATCATTGGATTGAGATCTCCATTTTTAAGATCCATCAAAACCTCTGCTGTTGTAGTTATGGTACAATCTGCTTCCCCGTTTTCTTGAGAAACAATGTTGGAATTTCCTGATCCATCTACATATACAATCAGATCACCGACTTCAAATTTTAATGTACCTCCGATAGCTTCAGCTGCTTCGGCTTTTTCTTTTAATTGGTCAAATACTTCGTTATTCATTTCGTAAATTATTTAGTACCTTAAAAATAAGGATTTATTAGGAAATATAGTTCATTATAGGAATTCTTTTATGAGGCTATTCGTCGTTGAAAATAAAAAAGCCTAAACCTCCAGAATCTCTTAGAATTATATTGTCTACTTCACCTTTTGAGTTGAATTCCGTTATTTTTTCTGTGATTTCGATCTTATGTTTTTTTATGGATTCGATTATTTCTAGGTTACGAAACCCATTGAAATAAGTCAATGAGGGGTTGAAAAATAAATGCGGACACTGTTGGGCTTGTAAAAGTGAAATGGAATCGCCCCCCTCTGACTTCATTTCGATCCAACCTTTTGAAAAGTCTTTTGATGTTGATGAAAAACCTAAAAGACTCCAGAATTCACAACTTTTGGACACATCAAGAGTTTCTATACAGACGCCACCATAATTGCCTAGCAGGCTTTTGCTATCCGAACGAATTGCTTTTTCATCCAATATTTTTTCTACTAATTTTATCCAAATTCCATTGGGATCAGTAATTAAATAACCTTCTTCTATTTTGATTATTGGTGTGCGATCTTTAAGTTGTAGTAGCGTTTTATTCCACGAGTTTTGATGCAGTTGAATACAAATTCGTGCTGTCCGTTCTTGATTAATTTCGATACAGATTTGAGAATCGATAGCGACAATTTTGGGACCTTGGGTTCGGATTTCAAAACCTAGTTTTTCATAAAAAACAATGCTTTGATTGAGGTCGGCAGTAGGGGTTTGTATGGTCAGTTGCATAATTCAAATTACAAAAGTCTTTGTTATTGTTAATCGAAAAACATTATTTATTGACAATTCAAGCTTTTAAAAGTACCTTTGAAGCATGAAAACACCTTCAAAGCTCACAAAGTGGCATATTATAAAACCCTGTGAAAGAGAATATCATTCCATTGCACGCTTAGCAAAAAAAAACGACTGCAGTGTTAGCTCAATTAAGCGTATGTTGTACAAAAACAAAAAGGCCTACGATGCTTTTTTACTGCATGCTCCAGACCCTAAGGTTTTAAAACCTTTCTCTGAAGGAGAATAGAACACCAACAAATGAAAAACATTGATCACATCGGAATAGCGGTTAAAGATTTAGAAGCATCAAACAAATTGTTTGCTAGTTTATTGAATACGGCTTGCTATAAAATCGAAGATGTTCCTAACCAACAGGTTTCTACTTCTTTTTTCAAAACCGATGATCAAAAAATAGAATTGATTGCGGCTACAAGCCCTTCCAGTCCAATTACAAAATTCATTGACAAAAAAGGAGAAGGCATTCACCACATTGCTTTTGAAGTAGATGATATTCATGCAGAAATCATCCGACTGAAAGGAGAAGGTTTTGAGCCTTTGGGCGAAGAACCCACCAAAGGAGCCGATAATAAATGGGTTGTTTTTTTTCACCCCAAAACCACCAATGGGGTGCTGATTGAATTGTGTCAAGAAATACGCTAACCCATGGCCAATAAGCAGCAACATTTTGATTTATTGCACTACAAAGAAGAAATCCTGAAGGGTAACTCCTCTTTCCTGAGTCGAGCCATAACTTTAGGCGAAAGCACCTTAGATACGCATCGTCAACAAATTCAAGAACTATTATTGGAATTGATGCCCCATACGGGAACATCCATTCGAGTGGGAGTCAGTGGAATTCCCGGAGCTGGAAAAAGTACGCTGATTGAAACTTTAGGAACGTATTTAATAGAAAAATTTCACCTAAAAGTTGCTGTTTTAGCAATAGATCCAAGTAGTGAATTAAATCACGGAAGTATATTAGGGGACAAAACTCGAATGGAGTTTTTGAGTAGATCAGACCAAGCATTCATTCGGCCTTCTCCTTCTCAATCAAACCTAGGTGGTGTGACCCGTAATACAAGGGAAGCCGTTTATTTGTGTGAGGCTGCGGGTTATGATGTTATCTTAATCGAGACTGTTGGCGTAGGACAATCCGAAACTGCAGTCCAGTCTATGGTCGATTTTTTTATGATGCTACAAATTGTTGGTGGTGGAGACGATCTTCAGGCAATTAAACGTGGGATTTATGAACATATTGATTTGCTTGTGGTTCACAAAGCTGATCAAGATCAAGCAAACCAGGCGCGAAAAGAAGCAGCTAATTTCAAAAAAATGTTCCATTTATTTCCAACTAAAGAATCCAAATGGATACCGAAAGCCATGTCTTGTTCTTCTCTAGAAAAAACAGGAATTGATCAACTTTGGGAAACGCTCTTGGAATATAAAAAGCACACACAATTTTCGGGTTATTTCCAAAAAAAGAGAACCGATCAAAATATAGCCTGGTATCAAGAACTACAACAAGAACAATTGGATCGTTTTCTTAGAACACACCCTAAGTTGAACACTGGTATGGATCAAATTCAAGCAGAGATGATTGCTAAAAACCATTCACCCTTAGCGGCTTCTAAGTTGTTAGAACAACTTTTGGACACACTGTTTCCTAAAAACTAATACGATTAGTTCTGCAATGCTTTTAATAAAGTAATAGCTTCCGTTACACAGGAATCTTTCAATTCCCTAGTTTCAATTGCGGTAACTAGAATGTTTGGTTGGTCGTTTTTAATTAATGCCGCTTCAATATCTTCCATTGGGTTCATTTTTTCATCAGCAGAAACTACTAAATGAATTGAATGTACATCGTTTTCTATGGCTTGTTTTACCAAGTGGTTTGTATTTTCAAAAGTAGGAGCGAAGTCAACATCAAAGCCAAGGTCTGAAAATTGAATTGCAAGCTTGTGAAAGTCACCTTGTTTTTCAATTATTTCTGTGCTTGAAAGTAAAATACGAGGTCTTCTTCCGTTCTTATCAACAAAGATTTTAAGTAGTTTTTCGACTAATACAACAGTTGTTTTTTTTGACATAACACACAGGTTTCATCGCTTGATGAACTACATCATTCCCAATAGTTTTTTCAGCACTTTAAATGTTTTAGGATAGGGTGCATAGCGTGTGGGTAAATCAAGCCAACGGGCTTTTTTTATAAAAGGTTTGTAGTGTGTAAAGGTGTCAAAACTGAATTTCCCGTGATAGGCTCCAACACCACTGTGACCGATTCCTCCAAAGGGTAAATTGTCGTTTGTAAATTGAATTATAGAATCATTTGAAACTCCGCCTCCAAAAGAGTAATCGCGTTGTATTTTTTTGATGAAAGCATTTCTCTTGGTGAAAACATAAAACCCTAACGGTTTTTCATATCGATTGATTATGGGTTTTAATTCTTCTTCATTTGTGTAACTTATTATGGGTAGGAGGGGGCCGAAAATTTCTTTTTTCATGACTTCACTGTCTAGATCTGGTTGACTGATTAGTGTGGGCTCTAGATACAAATCCTTTTCATTGACCGTTCCTCCATGAGCAATAGTAGCATCTTTAAGCATGTTGGTCAGGTGCAACAAGTGTTTCTTGTTAATAATTCTTCCATAGCTAAAGGACTCTTGGGGATCATCTCCAAAGGCTTGTTTGATTTCATGAATTAAGGCCTCGGTAAGCGCTTCAGCTTTTGAATGATGAACGAGTATGTAGTCAGGTGCAATACAAGTTTGCCCACAGTTTACATATTTACCCCAAACAATCCTTTTTGCAGACAGTTTTATTGGAGCAGTTTCATCTACAATACAAGGGCTCTTTCCACCAAGTTCAAGGGTGTAAGGCGTAAGGTGTTCTGCAGCAGCTTTTGCTATTATTTTACCAACCGGAGTACTTCCAGTAAAGATGATATAATCCCAGCGTAGTTTTAGTAATTCTGTAGAAGTTTCTGCGCCCCCTTGAACTACAAGAACATGTTCCTGACTAAAGGCCTCGGTCATTATCTCTTCTACAATTAGGGCTGTATGGGGTGCGTATTCCGAAGGCTTGAGGACTACTGTGTTTCCAGCCGCTACAGCGCCAATGACAGTAGTTACGGCAAGCTGAAAGGGATAATTCCAAGGGCTTATATGCAGCGTACAACCATAGGGTTCGGGGATTAAATAATCTTGACTTGGATAATTTAATATGGAACCAGAAACACGTTGTGTTTTGGTCCACGTATGGAGCTTATTGAGTACTTTCTTAATTTCATTCTTAACGATAAAAACTTCAGTCAGGAAGGATTCATACTCTGATTTTTTGAGATCTTGAAACAAAGCCTTTAAAATTGCATCTTCTTTTTTCTCAATAACGGCCAGTAGTTTTTTAAGGGCTGCTCTTCTGAATGAAACATCAAAGGTTGCTTGTGTATTGAAGAATGTTTTTTGCTTTTGGTAAAGGGTAGTTACTTCCATGACGTTTTTATATTGTATTCCAAGGTACTATATTTTTATTGTTTTTTTGAATCGACATGAATTTTAAACTGCATCCTGCAGGGTTAAATTTTAAAACGGAACATGAGATCAAAGGCATTTGTAGAGCAAATTATATCCCTATATTTACCTATAATAATTTATGTAAATGAAAACATTACAAGTCGCCTTAGCTCAAATTGCCCCCGTTTGGTTGAATAAGAAGAAGACCTTGGATAAGATAAAAGAAGCTATGCTTCAGGCTGCCAAAGAAAAAGCACAGCTGGTTGTTTTTGGAGAGGGGCTTTTACCGGGCTACCCTTTTTGGTTGGCATTAACTGATGGTGCGCAATGGGATTTGAAGATCAATAAGACTTTACATGCTCATTACGCTCAAAATGCAGTAAATATTGAAGATGGTGATATTGAAGATCTTTGTGTTTTAGCAAAAGAACATACAATGGCAGTTTATGTAGGCGTCATTGAACGCGCTACCAATCGAGGTGGGCACAGCTTATATTGCTCTTTAGTTTATATCAATGAGCAGGGCATTATTTGTAGCGTTCACAGGAAATTACAACCTACTTATGACGAACGCCTTACTTGGGCTCCGGGCGATGGAAACGGATTACAAGTGCATCCTTTGGAAGGGTTTACTGTGGGCGGATTGAATTGTTGGGAAAACTGGATGCCACTTCCCAGAGCTGCATTATACGGAATGGGCGAAAATGTTCATTGTGCAGTTTGGCCTGGAAGTGATCACAATACCAAAGATATTACTCGATTCATTGCTCGTGAAAGTAGATCGTATGTGATTTCTGTAAGTTCATTGATGAATAAAAATGACTTTCCAAAGGATACACCCTATATAGAAGAACTTTTAGCAGCAGCTCCTGAACAACTAGCCAACGGAGGCTCATGCGTTGCAAACCCCGATGGGAGTTGGCTCATAGAACCTCAGGTGAATACCGAAGGTGTTTTTTGTGCAGAAATTCAATTGGATCGTGTGTATGAAGAGCGTCAGAATTTTGATCCCGTTGGGCATTATTCAAGACCCGATGTTACCCAGTTGCATGTCAACAGAGAGCGTCAATCTACCATAAAAATAAAAGACTAGACAACTAAGTTAATTCAATGAATCAAAATCTGTTTTCAGAATTTAAAGGATCAAGCGATCAGGAGGTGCGGGCTCAAATTCAAAAAGATTTGAAAAGCTTGGATTTTGAATCGACATTGTGTTGGGAATCTTTGGAAGGGATTACCACCCAACCTGTTTATGATCGAGATTCTAAAAAACAAAAGAAGGTTATCAATGCCTTTCCAGAGTATTGGAATACGGCGCATACCATTGAGGTAAAACAAGACATCGAATCTGTGATTCGGTCTTGCGAAGCAGCTGTACAATCTGATGTTGAAGTAATCATTTTACGCTTAAAAGATTCTGATGTATCCTTCGAGGAATTTTCGAAAGCGCTGGAACACATTCAAACTACTTTTTATATTGTACTCGATTTTAGCCTCTCGACTGAGAGTATTGACCTTCTTAATAAAAATTTTAAAGATAGAGCCAACTTCACTTTTCTTTTTGATCCGATCACACACCTTGCTCAAACTGGGGATTGGTTTGACGATCAGCATTCTGATTTAACATTGTGGAGTCAATTGATTTGTTCCAAAAAACTTCAAACCTGCCTGTATGTAGATAACCGTATTCATCAGAATGCTGGAGCCACAATCGTTCAACAACTAGCTTATTTGCTAAGTCAGGCAGTAGATTATTTATCTCAAATAAGTTCAACTAACAAAGAAGAGGTTGAGGTATTGTTTCATCTTGCTTTGGGTAGTAATTACTTTTTCGAAATAGCTAAAATCCAAGCCTTAAAAACAGTTTTTACTTCGATTATTTCAGCCTATGATTTTAAAATCACCTACAAGGTAATTGCTGAGCCCTCGACAAGAAACATGACCCTGCAAGATTACAACGTCAATATGCTTCGTTCAACAACAGCGATGATGGCTGCCATACTTGGAGGTGCCGATATAGTAAACAACCTACCCTATGATGTAACGTTCAATCCTCCGAATGCTTTTGGGGATCGAATTGCTCAAAATCAATTGCTTATTTTGAAAAACGAAAGCTTTTTTGATCAGGTTACAAACCCAGCAGAAGGTTCGTATTATATTGAGGAATTGACTCAAGAGTTTGCGGAAAGAAGTCTTCGTCTTTTTAAAGACATAGAAAAGAAGGAAGGTTTTTTAAATTTACTACTGAACAATGAAATTCAGAAAGAGGTTTCTCGAGCTGCGCAAAAAGAACAAGCCTTGTTCGATTCAGGTGTGTTGGTGTTGGTTGGAGTAAATCGCTTTCAAGATTTTGATGCACCAAAAACAAATATGCAGATTCCTTTAGAACAGTTAAAGAAAAAAAGTTTAATAGAACCCATAGAGCCGAAGCGTTTATCAGAAAAATCAGAGCACGTCTATGGGAAATAAACGCAAAGACTTTTCTGCAATAGAACTTTCTTCTAATGTTGAAAAAAAACAGAAAGAAACTTCAATGTTATTTGTAACGGCCGAAGGAATCTCAATCCCCAAAACAGCTAGCGCTCCAAAAGAGCCGCTATCGCATCTTGGGTTTTCTGCCGGGATTCCGCCTTTTTTAAGAGGCCCCTACAGTTCCATGTATGTTCGACGTCCGTGGACCATTCGGCAATATGCAGGTTTCTCATCAGCTGAGGAAAGCAATGCGTTTTATTTGAAAAATTTAGCCATGGGGCAAAAAGGACTTTCGGTTGCTTTTGACTTGCCAACCCATCGCGGCTATGACAGTGATCACGAACGTGTGCAGGGCGACGTAGGGAAGGCTGGTGTAGCTATCGACTCGGTAGAAGACATGAAGCTTTTATTCAATCAAATTCCTTTAGATACTATGTCCGTATCCATGACCATGAACGGCGCGGTGTTGCCCATTATGGCCTTTTATATTGTCGCAGCAGAGGAGCAGGGGGTAAGTCCTGAGTATTTATCGGGAACCATTCAGAATGATATTTTAAAAGAATTTATGGTGCGTAATACCTATGTTTATCCGCCTGCACCATCAATCAAAATAGTATCTGAAATTTTTAAGTACAGTTCGAAAAAGATGCCGAAGTTTAACAGCATCAGTATTTCGGGCTATCATATGCAAGAGGCAGGCGCAACTGCAGATATCGAATTGGCTTATACACTTGCCGATGGTTTAGAATATATTAAAACGGGACTCAAAGCTGGATTGACCATTGATGAATTTGCTCCGCGACTTTCTTTTTTCTGGGGGATTGGAATGAATCACTTTATGGAAATTGCTAAAATGCGCGCCGCGCGTATGCTATGGGCTAAGCTTGTAAAGCAGTTCAATCCTAAAAATAAAAAATCCTTAGCCTTACGTACCCATTGTCAAACCAGCGGGTGGAGTTTAACTGCCCAAGATCCGTTCAATAATGTTGCTCGAACTACTATAGAAGCGATGGCTGCGGTATTTGGTGGAACCCAAAGTTTACACACCAATGCTTTGGATGAAGCCATTGCTTTACCAACTGATTTTTCTGCAAGAATTGCAAGAAATACACAGCTTTTTTTACAAGAAGAAACTCAGATTACTAAAACTGTTGACCCATGGGGGGGAAGTCATTATGTAGAACAACTGACCCAAGATATAGCGCATAAAGCATGGGACTTGATTCAAGAAGTTGAATCCTATGGAGGAATGACTGAAGCGATTGAAGCGGGTATTCCAAAGATGCGGATTGAAGAGGCTGCTACAAAAAAGCAAGCCCGTATTGACAGCGGGCAAGATGTTATTGTTGGAGTAAATCAATACACATTGGAAGAAGAAGAGTTGATGACTTACCTTGAGGTGGATCAAGAGCTGGTTCAAAAGCAGCAACTCCAAAGGTTAAAAGATCTTAAGCAAACTCGAAATACCAAAGAAGTTGAAGCGGCATTGAATGCGTTGACTCAAGCTGCGCTTCTTTTAAGTCAAGATATGAGCCCTGCTGAAAATTTATTAGAACTTGCAATTAAAGCAGCCAGAGTTCGCGCTACCTTAGGAGAAATAAGTTCTGCTTTAGAAGAGATTTTTGGACGATATCAGGCGAATATCCAAACGTTTACGGGGGTCTATTCCAAAGAGATTAAAGAGGATGTCGACTTTAAGAAGGGACAGGAATTAACCCAGCAATTTTTTGAGTTAAATGGACGTAGGCCACGAATTATGATTGCTAAAATGGGTCAAGATGGACACGATCGAGGTGCTAAGGTTATTGCAACTAGCTATGCAGATTTGGGTTTTGATGTAGACATTGGACCTTTGTTTCAAACTCCAAAAGAAGCGGCTAAACAAGCGATAGAAAATGATGTTCATATTCTTGGAATTTCTTCTCTAGCTGCTGGACACAAAACCCTAGTTCCACAGGTTTTGGAGGAGCTCAAGCGCCTTGGTCGTGAAGATATCGAAGTTATTGTTGGAGGTGTAATCCCCCCACAAGACCATCAATTTTTACTTGAATTGGGTGTGTTGGGCGTTTATGGTCCGGGTACAAAAATAAGTAAAGCAGCTATTGAGGTTTTGAGCTTTTTATTGGACTAATGGTTGAAGTTTAAATACGTGTTATTAAGATGAAAAATAAAATTTACAGTTGCTTCATTTTTTTTATTTCTGGATTTATGTGTTTTGCACAAATGAATGCAGAGGAGCTTTTACTTAAAGCGCTTGCTGCGCATGGAGGGGATCGTTACAAAGAGGTCAAATCTATAACCTATCAAAAGAGGATTAATCATTTTGATGCGAGTGGTGCGTTGTTGGATACTGTTATAGAAAACCATACAATTGATTTTGTAAATTCCACTTCTCAATTCAGTTGGAGGTTGCGGGGAGATGATTTTACCGCAAAACAAAACAAGGATTCAGTTACGCTTCAAATTAATGGAGTTCATACTCGGGATACCGCTACAATCCTTAAAATGGAAAAAAGTTTAAAGGCAGCGACTTATGTTTTTTGGCAGCCTTTTAAGTTGATCGATCCTAGTGCAATACTAGAATCGAAGGGTATAACAACTTTATTTAATGGTTGGGAAGTTCATGTTCTAGAAGTTCAATATCCCAATTCTGATGACCGCTGGTATTTTTATTTTGACATCAAAAGCTTTTTATTAAAGGCAACTGGAGTCTTTTTTAAAAAACGATATAGCCTTATAGTAAACGATCTTCATGAAAAAAATACAGAGCTTAATTTGAATGCTAAACGTACGAGTTATTTTACAAACATTGCTTTTGTTCCCAGGCGGATTAACACGCAATATCAGTATGAAATTATAAGCCTTTCTAAGTAGTTTTTTTTCTTTCTATTTAAGACATATCCCTCAAACTGTTTCTTCATATATTCATTCAATTTCTGTGATAAGATTTTTAAATAAATTGCAATTTACAACTTAAATATATTAGTATTAACTTTACAACTGTTAACTATAATTTATTTTAAAATGAAAAAATTACTTTCACTACTATTTTTACTGTCTGCATCGCTGACATTTGGTCAAGTTATTCAATCTAGGGTTATCTCTGTTGAAAAGGGCAAGAATCAGAAATTTCAAGCTGGAGTAGAAAAGAAAACAAAAATGTATAATGCTAAAGAAGGGCAACTTCGATTTTTTACCTTCAATATTACTTCGGGTGCAAATACTGGAAAATATTTTAGAGTTCGATACGAAGACGAGATAGCCGGATTTGATGTTCAAGTTCCCAAAGCAGCTGGAAAACTATGGAAAGATGAGGTTTCTCAATATGTATCTAATTCTCAAGCACGTTGGATGTGGTATAGCAAAGAAGCATCTCATGTTTCTGTGAGTCCATTCGATAAGCCCTTAAGAAGGGTTATGGAATATACCTATGAAGCGGATATGTCTGATGAGTTTTGGAGGTTTAGAAATAATGTTGCAAAAGCAATAAAATCTTCACGAGCAGATATCTTTTTGGAAGTTTGGAATTGTGGTTCTGGATGTGATGGAAATTTGGTAATGGTTGTTTTTGGTCATAGCAACTATGCAGAAATGGGTTCTGATAATAGTGATGAGTGGATGAAAGTATATAAGGAGTACAGCAAGATTTATGGCGAAGATAGTTATGAGAAAGATCTTGAAAATTTTTCTAAATCTTTAGAGATGTATGGGAGAAGAACATACGATATGGAATTCGCTCCAGAAATGAGTTCTCCAGAGAACATGTCGGAGTTAGATAAACTAACGACCGATTAAAGTTAATTCCATTCCGACCTTCATTGATTAAAATGAAAAATGGATGCAATGATTGAGTAATATAAAGCGCCTCTAAATTTTTTAGAGGCGCTTTTATTTTGAAGTCAAGCCAAGAGTTTATTGGTGTGGTGTTCAATAGAAAACCCCCTAAAGTAAATTAGAGGGTTTTTAAATATGCTCAATCTACATCAACAAAAGATTAATATCTTTTGATAAGTACTCTTGTGAATGTTTTTGATAAATCAGAACCTTTTACTGTTTCTGAAAAGGTGCTAAATGCTTTTGCTTCTGAATCGTTTTTTGCACCAAAATTAAATGCAGTATTTAAGTCCGCATAGGTTGCATAGACGTACATGCTTTCTCCGTTGTCAGTACCGTGAATGATTTGTCCAACTCCTACAGAGCCATCGAACTTTATAGACTTCATTAGTTTGCCAAATGCTGTAACAAAAGTGTTTGCTGCTGCATTATCTACCTTAAAAACCCAGGCCTGACCGATTGGGTTTGCAGTTCCTCCATTGACACTATACAAGTCTTTACCTGCAGAAGAGCGAGAGCTTTTTATGTATTTACCAAGCTTTGAAACATAAACATCCCAAGCTGCACCGCTCAATGAGCTTCTGAAATCGGCTAGAGATTTTGAAGATTCACTCGTGATGCTAATCATATGAGTTGCCTTTTCACTTGCACCTTTTAATGGAATACTTGAAAATGCTACTGTGGGAGCAACGGCTACTGATGCTGTAGATGGTGACCTTACTTCTTCAATAACAAGTTCGGGAACGGTTGACACTTCTATGGCTGGTGAGTATGCAATTTTATACGCTGTTACAGATGCTGCAGGAAATACAGCTTCAGTTTATCGAGAAATTAATGTAAGGGCAGCAGCAGACACCACAGCCCCTGTAATTACTTTAACGGGTTCAATAGTAATTGAACTATTGGTAGGAGATACCTTTACAGACCCGGGAGCAACGGCTACTGATGCTGTAGATGGTGATCTTACTTCTTCAATAACAAGTTCGGGAACGGTTGACACTTCCGTGGCTGGTGAATATGCAATTTTATATGCTGTTACAGATGCTGCTGGAAATGCCGCTTCAGTTTACCGAGAAATTAATGTAAGGGCAGCAGCAACTACTTACTCCATATCGGTTACTGCTTCGTCTAATTCTGATTACACCTTATCAGGAACAGATGTTAACGGAACAGTTAGTGGAGATGATGTTTCAATAACAATAAATAATGGAGACACACTTAGTTTTGATGTAAATGCTCCAAATCACCCTTTTTATATTAAGACAGTTCAAGGAACTGGAACAGATAATCAGGCTTCTAATGTAACTAATAATGGAACAATAGGCGGAGTATTAAATTGGACGCCTACAGTTGCTGGAATATATTACTACCAATGTTCAGTTCACGATGGTATGTATGGGACTATTACGGTTCAATAACAGGCATATCCTATTCAGTTAGTTCTTGATTACAATACATTTAACCAAGAATGAAACAAGCTACTAATGAAGTAAGTGGAGACTTGCCTATGTTTGTGTGATTTAAAAATTTGGTTTATAATAAAGTTGTAAATTAATGAACAATAATCAATCAAATGGAAAAAATACTTTTAGGTACATTATTAATATTCGCCAACATTATTTTAGCCCAAAACATTCAAATGGATAGTCTTACAAAGACAAAGAGGTTGTCTCTTGGTCAAATTTCAAATTCTGATGATTTAGAAATCAATACATCCTCAAATTCTATTTTTGCTTTAATAAAGGGTACAGAAGTAAATTTTAGAGTTAAACCAGATTTAAATGCTAAAGTTTTAGGACAAGTAAATTCAGGCGATAGGGTTGAGGTTTTGGATATAGAATATACGCTTCTAGACAAATACCCTTACTGGTATAAAATCAAAACTCCTAAAAACTTAATTGGATACGCTTACTATGAGTTTGTTAACTTAAATAATAGTATTGATGAAGTAAAAGAAATGATTTTTTATTTTGAAAATCCCGGAGTAAAAAAAAGGGCTATTAAATTTTCAAACCAAATACCAATGTCACGCCCTCTTTTAGAAAAAATATTCCCAAACGAAACTGTTGAGTTTTTAGAAGATGAGTTTGAAGGTGATGTAAGGGGCTACTTTTTTTTGGTCAATGGATTAAAAATTAATGTTTCAAACAATCAAGAATTTATTCACCCCTGGGAATCAGGTCACGAATCTCCTAAACCAGATAATGCCCTGTCAGATTTTTTTTTAACGAACCTATTAATTGAATCTAAATCGATTAAAGATATCTATGGAATTAAAATTGGAGATACATATAAGGATATAAAAAGAATTAGAGGAGATGAAATTAATACTTTCCCGGGACATCATATTATGAGTATTTTTATTTCCCCCAATAAAATTTTTTACCAAGTGTCTGGTAATACTGGCTATGAAAATAATAGCAATACTCCAGACATTTCTCCCGAAGATTTTACAATTGAGATGATTAAAAAAAATAATTGGGAAATAAATTCAATTTCTTGGCCTTCACCGCTATGGTAAATATTCCAGATTTTATTTCCTGTGACCATAAAATCAACTAATTAACTTTTGTTGCGTTTTCATTTAAACCACATGCACATCCTCTTCCGTTAATTCAAAAACTTCTTTAAGATTAATAGATATAGTATACTAGTAAACGGAAAGATTCAGTACTTCGTTAAAGAACATAGAGTTAAGCCAAAGGAGTGCTATACGTTTAGAAGTGAAATAGTAAGTAAATAAAGTAATTCGTTACCCTAAACATTACCCCAAAAAAGAAACCAGCTCTGTAATGAGCTGGTTTTTAGTGACCTCGGCAAGATTCAAACTTGCAACCTCTTGAGCCGTAATCAAGTGCACTATTCAGTTATGCTACGAGGCCTTTTGTGGGGGCAAATATAATTGTTTTTTGAGAATTCAAAGTACTTTATTCAAAAGGATTTTACATTTACTTTCAATGATTTGAGGGAAGCCGTATCTTTGTTAAAATTTTAAATATGGCTTTCATTGCAATTGTGGTAGGCTTACTGCTTTTGATTAAAGGAGGAGACTGGTTATTAAAGTCTTCGGTTTCTCTTTCACTAAATTTATCCATTCCAAAAGCAGTTATCGGGATGACTGTTGTCTCCTTTGCAACCTCTGCACCCGAGCTTATTGTGAGTATTCAATCTGCACTTGCAGGTTATTCAGACATTGCATTAGGAAACGTTGTTGGCTCTAATATAGCCAATCTGGCTTTTGTTCTTGCCATTACTATTTTAATAACACCCATCGCTGTGCCTAAAAGTTTTTTTAAAACCGATTGGCCCATGATGATGCTTGCTACCCTTCTTTTTATTGGTATGATTGCATTTGACGGAATGCTATCTTCAGTCGAAGGTTTTATCATGGTGTTAATTTTAATTGCTTTTCTCTATTACCTTTTAAAAGGGCAAGGAGTTTCTGAAGTAACGGAAGTAGCCTCGGAAGAGTTCGAATTATTAAATAGCTTTCAAACCATTCAATATTTAATAGCCGGCGGATTTGCCTTGTGGCTGGGTTCCGAGACTTTGGTGCGAGGAGCAGTTTCTTTAGCTTCATTAATGGGCGTTAGCGAACGTGTAATCAGTATTTCAATCATTTCTGTGGGAACCAGTATTCCTGAACTATCTGCTTCCATAATTGCGATCATCAGAAAGGAAAAAGCTATTTCTCTGGGGAACTTAATTGGCTCTAATGTTTTTAATATCCTAGCTGTAATGGGAATCACTTCGATGATTCAACCGATCAGTGTTCAAGATCCAAACCTCATTACAAACGATTTGGTTTGGATGTTTGCAATTTCCTTACTCGTACTCCTTATGGTTTTTATTCCGCGAGACAGCCGCCTGAATCGCTTCAATGGTGTTGTGCTACTTGGACTCTATCTTTATTTTATTTACGACATATTAGGGTAAAAAAAAACACCCTCATAAAGAGGATGTTTTTTAATATTCAATAAGAAGTTGAGGTCGAATTATACTTTTGCAGATTTAACTGTTTTGATAATACGAGCTGCAATTCTGTAAGGATCTCCGTTTGAAGCAGGTCTTCTGTCTTCTAACCATCCTTTCCATCCTTGTTCTACTGTAATAATTGGAATACGAATAGAAGCGCCACGGTCTGAAATTCCGTAACTGAAGTCTGTTATAGACGCAGTTTCGTGTAAGCCAGTTAAACGTTGGTCGTTAAATTCACCATATACAGCAATGTGTTCTTTTGTTACTGGGCGGAATGCTTCACAAATTGTTTCATAAACTTTTTGATCTCCACAAGTTCTCAAAGTAGAGTTCGAGAAGTTAGCGTGCATACCAGATCCGTTCCAATCTCCTTTAACAGGTTTTGGGTGGTATTCGATATAGTATCCGAATTGTTCTGTAAGACGATCGAGTAAGTATCGTGCAATCCAGATTTCATCTCCAGCTTTTTTAGCTCCTTTAGCAAACAATTGGAATTCCCATTGTCCACTTGCAACTTCTTGGTTGATTCCTTCGAAGTTCAAGCCAGCATCGATACAAAGATCAGCATGCTCTTCCACAAAGTCTCTCCCGTGTGTATTTCTTCCACCTACAGAACAGTAATACATTCCTTGTGGTCCTGGGTATCCTCCTACAGGGAAACCAAGAGGTAATTGTGTTTCAGTATCCATGATGAAATATTCTTGTTCGAAGCCGAACCAAAAATCATTATCATCATCGTTTATTGTTGCTCTAGCATTTGACTCATGAGCAGATCCATCAGCATTTAAAACTTCAGTCATCACTAAGAATCCATTTCTGCGAACAGGATCAGGATAAATTGCGACAGGTTTTAACAAACAATCAGAAGATCCTCCTTCAGCTTGCTGTGTAGAAGAACCATCAAAAGACCATACTGGGCAGTTTTCTAATGTTCCATCAAAGTCATCAATTACTTTTGTTTTACTACGTAGATTGGAAGTTGGCTTGTAACCATCTAACCAGATATACTCTAATTTTGATTTGCTCATAATTTTTGTTTTTTAGCTTTAACATGACAAATTTAATTTTTTTGGGTACAACCTCGTTTTTTATGGGGTAAAAATCTTAACATACTTATTAACTTTTATCAATAACCCATTTTTCTTGGGGGTAAATTTAATTTTATGTAAAAAAAGAGGTTAAAAGACTTCAGATTTTAAAAAATAAATAACTTTGCTTTAGGATTTTAAAACACCATACGACATGAATTCTCTTCGATTTGAAGCCTTAAACAGCTTAGTAAAAAATAATACACTGAATGTGTCTGTTGAGTCTGATTCTGAAGCGCAATTTGCTCAGAATGTTTTCAACGACTTGGCGTTACAACGTTCACTGAATCAGCAAGCTTATGACGAAATTTCAAAAGCAATTTTCAAAGGCTCTAAAATTTCTAGAGCTTTAGCGGATCAGATTGCAGCTGCAATGAGATCTTGGGCTCGTGCTAAAGGCGCAACACATTATACACACTGGTTTCAGCCCCTCACAGGTACTACTGCCGAAAAGCACGAATCTTTTTTCGATTTATCAGATAATTCAACAGCTATTGAGCGGTTCGATGGTAGCCAATTGGTGCAACAAGATCCAGATGCATCTAGTTTTCCAAGCGGTGGAATTCGCAACACGTTTGAAGCTCGTGGATATTCCGCTTGGGATCCAACTTCACCCGCTTTTATTTACGGGAAAACACTTTGTATTCCAACGATCTTTGTTTCCTACACGGGCGAAGCCCTAGATTATAAAACACCCCTTTTACGTTCTTCATCTGCCTTAGATAAAGCAGCAACAGATGTTGCCAAATATTTCGACAAGAATACACAGAAAGTATATGCAACCTTAGGGTGGGAGCAAGAGTACTTTTTAATCGATAGAAGCCTAGCTGCATCTCGCCCTGATCTAATTTTAACAGGTCGGACCTTAATGGGGCATGAGTCATCAAAAGGGCAACAATTGAATGATCATTATTTTGGGTCTATTCCAAGAAGAGCTTTGGCTTTTATGCAAGAGTTAGAGCATCAAAGCTTGATTCTCGGAATACCA
>PXYQ01000015.1 GCA_003023645.1 Candidatus Arcticimaribacter sp.
ACTCTATTCCTTTTATCGAGGCTGGAGATATTGGAGCAGCTGTAGGTTTTAAAGACATTAAAACAGGAGATACTTTAACAGACATTAAACATCCTATCGTTTTAGAATCTATGGACTTTCCTGATCCAGTTATCGGGATTGCTGTTGAGCCTAAAACTAAAGGTGATGTAGATAAATTAGGAATGTCTTTAGCAAAACTTGCTGAAGAAGATCCAACCTTCCAAGTAAAAACGGATGAAGCTTCTGGTCAGACCATCATATCTGGAATGGGCGAGCTGCATTTGGATATACTTGTAGATCGACTAAGAAGAGAATTCAAAGTTGAGGTTAATCAAGGTCAGCCACAAGTAGAGTACAAAGAGGCATTGACGCAGACAGCCGATCACCGTGAGGTTTACAAAAAACAATCGGGTGGACGTGGTAAATTCGCAGATATCGTATTTACTATCGAACCAGCTGAAGAAGGTAAGCCGGGTCTTGAATTTATCAATAAGATCAAAGGTGGAAACGTACCGAAAGAATTTGTGCCTGCTATAGAAAAAGGATTTAAAGATTCCATGAAAAATGGACCTTTAGCCGGATTCGAAGTAGACGCCATGAAAATTACATTAAAAGACGGATCTTTCCACCCAGTGGATTCTGATTCATTATCTTTTGAGTTAGCAGCTAGAATGGGCTTTAAAGCTTCAGCAAAAGCAGCCAAGGCTGTTATTATGGAGCCAATCATGAAAGTTGAAGTATTGACTCCTGAAGAAAACATGGGAGATATAGTAGGAGATCTAAACCGACGTCGTGGCCAAGTAAACGCTATGGATGATCGTGCTGGATCTAAAGTTGTAAAAGCTTTAGTTCCCTTATCAGAAATGTTCGGATATGTAACATCATTAAGAACACTTTCATCTGGTAGAGCAACTTCTACAATGGAATTTTCACACTACGAAGCAACACCTGCTAACATCTCAATGGATGTGATCGCGGAAGTTAAAGGACAAAAATCTTAAATCATTAGTACGATGAGTCAAAAAATTAGAATTAAATTAAAGTCTTACGATTACAACTTAGTAGATAAGTCTGCTGATAAAATCGTAAAAACAGTAAAAACTACTGGTGCTGTAGTAACGGGTCCTATTCCATTACCAACACACAAAAAAATCTTTACTGTATTACGTTCTCCTCACGTTAACAAGAAATCAAGAGAGCAATTTCAATTGTGTTCTTACAAACGTTTGTTGGACATCTACAGTTCATCTTCAAAAACAATTGATGCTTTAATGAAGCTTGAATTGCCTAGTGGAGTAGAAGTAGAGATCAAAGTTTAAGTATACGCATTACAGAGTACGAGTAAAACATAAATCATTAATTAATTAAATAATCATATGTCTGGGTTAATAGGAAAGAAAATCGGTATGACCAGCCTCTTTGACGAGCAAGGAAAAAACATTCCTTGTACCGTTATCGAGCTAGGACCATGCGTGGTTACCCAAGTCAGAACCGAAGAGGTTGACGGGTATAGCGCTCTTCAACTTGGTTTCGATGACAAGGCAGAAAAGAGAGCAACTAACGCTGCTCTTGGGCACTTCAAAAAGGCCAACACTGTACCTAAAAAGAAAGTCGTTGAATTCCAAGATTTTGAAGAAGAGTACAAATTAGGTGACACACTAACAGTTGAGCTTTTTAAAGAAGGCGAATTTGTTGATGTATCAGGAACATCTAAAGGTAAAGGTTTCCAAGGGGTTGTAAAACGTCACGGATTTGCAGGAGTAGGTCAAGCGACCCACGGTCAGCATAACCGTTTACGTGCACCGGGATCAATTGGAGCAGCTTCTTATCCTGCACGTGTATTCAAAGGAATGCGCATGGCAGGTCAAATGGGAACTGACAAAGTTAAAGTACAGAACTTAAAAGTGTTAAAAGTAGTGGCTGAAAAGAACCTACTTGTTGTTAAAGGAGCAGTTCCTGGTCACACGAACGCTTACGTAATCGTTGAGAAATAATGGAAGTAGCTGTAGTAGACATTCAAGGAAAAAAAACAGGCCGGAAAGTTCAACTTTCTGAAACTGTTTTCGGTATTGAGCCTAACACGCACGCTGTTTATTTAGATGTGAAATCACATTTAGCTAATAAGCGTCAAGGGACTCACAAGGCCAAAGAACGTGGAGAAATCAAAGGAAGTACACGTAAGATCAAAAAACAAAAAGGAACCGGTACAGCTCGTGCAGGATCTATAAAGAATCCACTCTTTCGAGGTGGAGGTCGTGTTTTTGGTCCTCGTCCCCGAGATTATAGCCAAAAAGTAAATAAGAAAGTAAAACGTCTAGCGCGTAAATCTGCCCTGAGTATCAAGGCACAAGAAAACGCTATCATCGTTTTAGAAGACTTTCAATTTGACACAGCAAAAACTGCAAACTACCTTACTGTTTTAAAGTCTTTAGGATTAGAAAACAAAAAGTCAGTAGTAGTGTTGGCTGAGCCAAATAAAAATGTATATTTGTCATCGCGCAATATAAAACATTCGCAAGCTATAACTAGCTCAGAATTAAACACTTACAAAATAGTCAACACCAACAGTTTGGTTTTATTTGAAAGTGCAGTTGCCGGAATAGAAACCCTTTTGAACAAAGCATAGCGTTATGAGTATTTTAATCAAGCCTATCATTACCGAGAAAGCAACAGCAGATAGCGAAATGAATAATTGCTATACGTTTTTTGTAAAGCCAACCTCTAACAAGGTTGAAATCAAGAAAGCAGTAGAAGCAACTTACGGAGTTTCTGTAGAAAAAGTAAGAACCTTGCGATATGGTGCAGAGCGTAAAACGCGCTACACTAAGACAGGTCTACAAAAAGGAAAAACGAATAGTACCAAGAAAGCAATCATACAGGTTGCAGACGGGGATACTATTGATTTTTATAGTAATCTTTAACAGCGTCACATGTCAGTTAGAAAATTAAAACCGATAACACCCGCCCAGCGTTTTAGAGTAGTAAATGGATTTGACGCTATTACTACTGATAAGCCGGAGAAGAGTTTGTTGGCTCCTAAGAAGCGTAGTGGAGGAAGAAACAACACAGGTAAAATGACCATGCGCCATCTAGGTGGAGGTCATAAGAAACGATATCGTATCATCGATTTCAAACGTAACAAATTTGATGTTGCAGCTGAAGTATTGTCGATTGAATACGATCCGAACCGTACTTCGTTTATTGCACTTGTGCAATACACAGACGGCGAGAAGCGATACATCATCGCTCAAAATGGTCTTCAAGTAGGACAGCATGTTCTCTCAGGTGCATCAGTTGCTCCTGAAGTAGGTAATGCACTTCCTTTATCTTCAATTCCATTGGGTACAATCATTTCTTGTATAGAATTGCGTCCAGAAGCTGGAGCCAGTATCGCACGTAGTGCAGGTTCTTTTGCTCAGTTAATGGCACGTGATGGTAAATACGCAACGGTAAAATTACCGTCCGGCGAAACACGTTTGATCTTAGTAACATGTCTAGCGACTATTGGAGCTGTATCGAACTCAGATCATCAATTACTTGTTTCAGGTAAAGCCGGTCGTTCTCGTTGGTTAGGTCGTCGTCCAAGAACTAGACCAGTAGCAATGAACCCTGTCGATCACCCAATGGGTGGTGGTGAAGGCCGTGCATCTGGAGGACACCCACGTAACCGTAATGGTATTCCTGCTAAAGGATTCCGTACGCGTTCCAAAACAAAAGCGAGTAGTAAATTCATTATCGAACGTAGAAAAAAATAAACAACTATGGCACGTTCATTAAAAAAAGGACCCTTTGTACACCACAGCCTTGAAAAAAAGGTAGTGGCCAATGTTGAGTCAAACAGTAAATCAGTGATTAAAACGTGGTCTCGTGCCTCGTTAATTACTCCTGACTTTGTAGGACAAACAATTGCAGTGCACAACGGAAGACAATTTATTCCTGTATACGTTACAGAGAATATGGTAGGACATAAACTAGGCGAATTTTCACCAACACGATCGTATCGTGGTCACGGTGGAGCCAAAAATAAAGGTAAAAGATAATAGCTCATGGGAAATCGTAAAAGACTAGCAGCAGAAGCTATTAAAGAAGCGAAAAAATCGCTCGCCTTTGCTAAGCTAAATAACTGTCCAACATCACCACGAAAAATGCGCCTTGTTGCGGATTTAGTTCGAGGAGAAGAAGTAAACAAAGCACTTGCTATTTTGAAATTCAATCCAAAAGAAGCTTCTCGTAGATTAGAGAAACTACTTCTTTCAGCTTTAACCAATTGGCAAGCTAAGAATGAAGAAGGTGATATCGAAAAAGCAGCTCTTTTTGTAAAAGAAATCCGTGTAGACGGTGGAAGTATGTTGAAAAGACTACGTCCAGCACCACAAGGAAGAGCACACCGAATTCGTAAGCGTTCGAATCATGTGACTTTAGTTTTAGGATCAAACAATTTAGACAACTAATATGGGACAAAAAACTAACCCAATAGGAATACGTTTAGGTATCATCCGTGGATGGGACTCAAACTGGTACGGTGGAAATGATTACGGTGATAAAATCGCTGAAGATTATAAGATCCGTAAGTATATTCATGCACGTTTAGCGAAAGCGAGTGTGTCGAACGTAATCATCGAGCGTACGCTTAAATTGATTACTGTAACGATCACCACAGCACGTCCAGGAATTATCATTGGAAAAGCTGGCCAAGAAGTTGACAAATTGAAAGAAGAGTTGAAGAAAATTACCGCTAAGGAAATTCAAATCAACATTTTCGAAATCAAACGTCCAGAACTTGATGCTCGTTTAGTAGGAGCAAGTGTTGCACGTCAAATCGAAGGTCGTATTTCTTATAGAAGAGCGATCAAGATGGCAATTTCGGCAGCAATGCGTATGAATTCTGAAGGAATTAAAATTCAAATCTCAGGTCGTTTAAACGGAGCAGAGATGGCTCGTGCAGAAACGTATAAAGATGGCCGTATTCCATTATCTACTTTTAGAGCAGATATTGATTACGCACTAGTCGAAGCACATACTACTTATGGTAGATTGGGTATAAAAGTTTGGATTATGAAAGGCGAGGTATATGGAAAACGTGAGTTATCCCCCTTAGTTGGAATGTCTAAGAAAACCAATACACCTAGTGGAGCTAAGAATAACAATTCACGTCAACGACGCAGAAAATAATAGAATAAGTAATTAAGTAGGTAAACATGTTACAACCTAAAAGAACAAAATTCCGTAAAGCTCAAAAAGGCCGAATGAAAGGTCTTTCGCAAAGAGGAAACCAGCTTTCAAATGGAATGTTTGGTATCAAGTCTCTTGATGCTAAATTCATCACTTCCCGTCAAATCGAAGCTGCGCGTATCGCTGCAACTCGTTATATGAAACGTGAAGGTCAGCTATGGATCAAAATATTTCCGGATAAGCCGATTACCAAGAAACCATTAGAAGTACGTATGGGTAAAGGTAAAGGAGCTCCAGAATATTTCGTTGCAGTTGTGAAACCAGGGCGAATTTTATTTGAAATATCGGGAGTACCACACGATGTTGCCAAAGAAGCACTTCGACTTGCAGCACAGAAATTGCCTGTCAAAACTAAATATATCGTTGCTCGAGATTTTCAAGCTTAATACAGCGAACGCATTATGAAACAATCTGAAATAAAAAACCTTTCTTTAGAGGACTTAAGAGACAAACTAGTAGAGAGTCAAAAACAATTGACCGACATGCGTATGGCGCATGCCATTACTCCACTAGAGAATCCATTGCAGCTTAGAGATGCCCGCAAGGTAGTGGCACGTCTCCTTACTGCTATAACCGAAAGAGAACAAGAAAGTTTAGTAGAAAATGGAAAATAGAAATCTAAGAAAAGAACGAATTGGTGTTGTAACCAGTAACAAGATGGAGAAATCTATTGTAGTTGCTGAGGTCAAAAGAGTGAAGCACCCCATGTATGGTAAATTCGTTTTGAAGACCAAAAAATATGTTGCACAAGATGATACAAACGATTGCAACATCGGTGATACCGTTAAAATCATGGAAACTCGACCTTTGAGTAAGTCAAAGTGCTGGAGACTTGTAGAAATATTAGAAAGAGCTAAGTAAGATGTTACAACAAGAATCAAGGTTAAAGGTAGCCGATAATACTGGAGCCAAAGAAGTACTCACAATACGTGTACTTGGTGGAACCAAAAGAAGATATGCTTCTCTTGGAGATAAAATTGTAGTAACAGTGAAAGAGGCTTCGCCTTCTGGTACTGTGAAAAAGGGACAGGTTGCTACTGCGGTTGTAGTAAGAACCACCAAAGAAGTTCGTAGAGCTGATGGATCATATATCCGTTTTGACGATAACGCTTGTGTGTTATTGAATCCAACAGGAGAAATGATTGGAACACGTGTATTCGGCCCTGTGGCTCGTGAATTACGTGACAAGCAGTTTATGAAGATTGTTTCACTAGCACCTGAGGTGCTTTAAGTTTCAAGATCATGAATAAAATTAAAATCAAAAAAGGAGACAAAGTTCGTGTCATCGCTGGTTCAAATAAAGGATCAGAAGGTGTTGTAGCAAAAGTGTTACGCGAAAAAAACAAAGCCATTGTCGAAGGTGTAAATCTTGTAAAGAAACACGCCAAGCCAAGTGCTGAGAATCCTCAAGGTGGAATCCAAGAAATGGAAGCACCAATACAAATTTCAAACCTTACTTTATTAACTGCAGATGGTCAAGCTACACGTGTAGGTTACCGTATGGAGGGAGATCAAAAAGTAAGATTTTCGAAAAAATCTAATGAAGTAATTTAGTTATGAGCTATCAACCAAGACTAAAACAAGAATTTAACGATCGTATCGTTAGTACCCTAACCGAGGAGTTTGGGTATAAGAACATAATGCAAGTTCCCCACCTAGAGAAAATTGTTCTCAGCCGTGGAGTAGGAGCCGCAGTATCGGATAAGAAATTAATCGACTACGCAGTAGACGAGTTAACAAACATCACAGGACAAAAAGCTGTCTCTACTATTTCTAAGAAGGATGTCGCTTCTTTTAAATTACGTAAGGGTATGCCAATTGGTGCTAAAGTTACCCTTAGAGGGGAACGTATGTACGAATTCCTTGACCGTTTAGTAACTGCCGCTTTACCTCGTGTACGTGACTTTCAAGGTATAAAAGCTACTGGTTTTGATGGCCGTGGTAACTACAACCTTGGAGTAACGGAGCAAATCATTTTCCCTGAAATTGATATTGACAAAGTAAACAAGATTAACGGTATGGACATTACCTTTGTTACTTCTGCTAATACAGATAAGGAAGCGAAATCATTATTGAACGAATTGGGACTTCCCTTTAAAAAGAACTAGCATGGCTAAAGAATCAATGAAAGCTCGAGAAGTAAAAAGAGCTAAAACTGTTGCAAAATATGCTGAAAAGCGTAAAGCTTTGAAAGAAGCGGGAGACTACGAAGGACTTCAAAAACTCCCAAAAAACGCATCGCCTATACGCATGCACAATCGTTGTAAATTAACCGGAAGACCGAAAGGATACATGCGTCAGTTTGGACTCTCTAGGGTAACTTTTAGAGAAATGGCCAATAATGGTCTTATTCCCGGTGTAACTAAAGCCAGTTGGTAATCAAATAAGGAAGCTATGTATACAGATCCGTTAGCAGATTTTTTAACAAGAATTCGTAATGCAAGTGCAGCTGGCCACCGAGTGGTGAGCATACCTGCCTCAAAAATAAAGAAAGAGATCACAAAGATTCTTTTCGATCAAGGATATATCCTTAGTTATAAGTTTGAAGAAACTGATAACAACCAAGGAAGTATCAAAATCGCATTGAAATACGATCAAACTACTAAACAACCCGTTATCCAAAAGATTCAGAGAATCAGTACACCCGGTCTACGTAAGTATGCTGGATCAACTGAGCTCCCAAGAATCTTAAATGGTTTGGGCATCTCAATCGTTTCAACTTCTAGTGGTGTAATGACCGGGAAGCAAGCGACACAAGATAAAGTAGGTGGTGAGTTATTGTGCTACGTTTATTAAATCATAAAAGAAAAAAACAATGTCTAGAATTGGTAATAATCCGATCAGTATCACAGCCGGTGTAACGGTAGATATACAAGCAGACAAAGTTGTCGTTAAAGGCAAACTTGGAGAACTTGAGCAAGACTACGCTGGAGTTACATTCGAAGTTTCAGATGACATCATCGTTGTTAAAAGAAATTCTGAGTCCAAAGAAAATAAAGCTAAACACGGTTTATACCGTGCCTTAGTCGCCAACATGATTGAAGGTGTTTCTAAAGGATTTACGAAAGAATTAGAATTGGTAGGTGTAGGATACCGTGCCAGTAATCAAGGTCAAAAATTAGATTTAGCCCTTGGTTTTTCACACAACATCCTTTTGGACATCGCTTCAGAGGTAACCGTTGAAACTATTTCCGAAAAAGGAAAAAATCCAATCGTCAAACTAAGTTCGTATGATAAGCAATTAGTAGGTTTCGTTGCCGCTAAAATCAGATCGTTTCGTCCACCAGAGCCTTACAAGGGTAAAGGAGTTAAGTTTGTAGGTGAACAAATAAGAAGAAAAGCAGGTAAATCCGCATAAGACAAAAGCAATGGCGTTAACTAGAGAAAAAAGAAGATTAAGAATTCGCATGCGTATTCGCAAAACCATAAATGGTTCTGCAGCAGCTCCACGTTTATCCGTATTCAGAAGCAATAAAGAGATCTATGCTCAATTGATTGATGATACAACAGGTAAAACAATTGTAGCAGCTTCTTCAAGAGATAAAGAAATCGAAAATAGTGATAACAAATCAAACACTGCTGTAGCGGTAGGTAAGCTAATTGCCGAAAAAGCTACTCAAGCAGGTGTCTCTAAGGTTGTTTTTGACCGCGGTGGATACTTGTATCATGGTCGTGTTAAATCTCTGGCTGAGGGTGCGCGTGAAGCTGGACTTAAATTCTAAATAGAAGATGTTACAAAATTATAAAAACGTTGAGCTAGTAAAACCAGGTGGTCTTGATTTAAAAGATCGTTTAGTAGGTGTACAACGTGTTACAAAAGTTACTAAAGGAGGTCGTGCATTTGGTTTTTCTGCCATCGTAGTTGTCGGTGATGAAAACGGAGTAGTAGGACAAGGTCTTGGTAAGTCAAAAGAAGTTGCTGAAGCAATCTCTAAGGCAGTTGAAGACGCTAAGAAAAACTTAGTTCGTATTCCAATTGCTAAAGGAACTGTTCCGCATGAACAAAAAGGGAAATTCGGTGGTGCCCGTGTATTTTTGAAGCCAGCTTCACAAGGTACAGGTGTTATTGCTGGAGGTGCTGTAAGATCCGTATTGGAGGCAGTAGGAGTACACAACGTACTTTCTAAGTCACAAGGTTCTTCAAACCCTCACAATGTTGTGAAAGCTACTTTTGACGCATTACTTCAATTGAGAAATGCTTCTACAGTTGCAACACAACGTGGAATTTCATTAGATAAAGTATTTAACGGTTAATTTACCTTCAAATGGCTAAAGTAAAAGTAAAACAAGTAAAAAGCAGCATCAAGCGTCTTCAGAATCAGAAGCGTACACTTGCAGCACTAGGTCTTCGTGGAATTGGGAAAGAAGTCATTCATGACGATACCCCAAATATCCTAGGAATGATAAAGAAAGTTGAACATTTAGTTTCCGTTACGGAAGCCTAAACTCAGATAGAAAATGAATTTAAGTAACTTACAACCTGCTTCTGGAGCGGTACAAAAAAATGCGAAGCGTCTAGGACGTGGACAAGGATCTGGTAAAGGTGGTACTGCAGCTCGTGGTCACAAAGGAGCTAAGTCTCGTTCTGGATATTCTAGAAAACTTGGTTTTGAAGGAGGGCAAATGCCTTTACAACGTCGTGTACCTAAGTTTGGTTTCACGAACATCAACCGAAAAGATTATGCTGGAGTTAATTTAGATACTTTACAAGCTCTTGTAGATGCAAAAAGAATCGACGGTTCAATCACAATGGATCAAATTGTCGAATTCAGACTTGCAACTAAAAACGAACTCGTAAAGATCTTAGGTAGAGGAACACTTACAAGTCCTCTTAAAGTAACTGCACATAAATTTACAGCTACTGCAAAAGCCGCTATCGAAGCAGCTGGAGGTGAAGCTATAGAATTATAAGCCCTATGAAGAAGTTTATAGAAACTCTTGTTAATATTTATAAAATCGAAGAATTGAGAAATCGAATCGGATTGACTTTGTCTATCCTTTTGATTTATCGTTTAGGAGCTCAAATTGTTCTTCCTGGAATCGATTCTGTACAATTAGCAAGTTTAGCAAGCAGAACAGACGGCGGTGGATTACTTGGTATTTTGAATGCCTTCACTGGAGGTGCGTTCGCTAATGCTTCTATTTTCGCTCTTGGGATTATGCCTTATATATCGGCTTCTATTGTTGTTCAGTTAATGGGAATTGCTATTCCTTATTTACAGAAACTTCAAAAAGAAGGAGAAAGTGGTCGTAAAACAATCAACCAAATTACACGATGGTTAACCATTGGGATTTGTATTGTTCAAGCTCCTGCTTACTTATTCGGATTAAGTGCTCTTGGAGTACCGGATTCGGCATTTGTTATTGGTAAAGGCCCCTTATTCATGTTTTCATCAATCTCAATCTTAGTTACAGGTACAATTTTTGCCATGTGGTTAGGGGAGAAGATTACAGATAAAGGAATTGGTAACGGTATTTCACTACTTATTATGGTAGGTATCATCGCTACACTTCCCTTGTCTTTCGCTCAAGAATTTGTTTCTAGAGTATCTGAGAACAATGGTGGACTGATGATGATCTTAATTGAAATGATCCTTTGGGTTGTTGTTATCTTATTATCCATCTTACTGGTCATGGCTGTTCGCCAAATACCAGTTCAATATGCACGAAGAACAGCAGGCGCATCTAACGATCAAGCTGCTGTAGGTTCAAGACAATATATTCCATTAAAACTAAATGCATCTGGTGTAATGCCAATCATCTTTGCTCAGGCCTTAATGTTTGCTCCAGCTTATGTTGGTGGTCTTATGGGAGATAGTGATGTTGGTGTATGGATGCAAGCAAATTTTTCAGATATTTTTGGGTTGTGGTATAACGTTGTATTTGCACTATTGATTATCATCTTTACGTACTTCTACACTGCGATTACAGTACCTACTAACAAAATGTCAGATGATCTTAAAAGAAGTGGTGGATTTGTTCCTGGGATTCGTCCTGGTAACGAAACAAGCGACTTTTTGGATAACGTAATGTCACACATTACTTTTCCAGGATCATTGTTCTTAGCTGGTTTAGCAGTATTTCCTGCTATCGTTGTTAAACTTATTGGTATGCAACAAGGTTGGGCCTTGTTTTATGGTGGAACTTCACTACTGATTATGGTAGGTGTTGCTATTGATACCATTCAACAAATCAATTCTTATTTATTAAATCGTCATTACGATGGTCTAATGAAATCAGGAAATAACCGCAAAAACGCAGCGCAGTAAGTCATGGCAAAACAAGCAGCAATAGAACAAGAAGGATCAATCATAGAGGCACTCTCTAATGCAATGTTCCGTGTAGAATTAGAAAATGGACACGTGGTGACAGCACATATCTCTGGTAAAATGCGTCTGCATTATATTAAATTATTACCTGGAGATAAAGTAAAGTTAGAAATGAGTCCTTACGATCTTACGAAAGCAAGGATTACGTATAGATTTTAATATAAACAACAGATGAAAGTAAGAGCATCAATTAAGAAAAGAAGCGCCGAATGCAAGATAGTTCGCAGAAAAGGTCGACTTTATGTTATTAATAAAAAGAATCCTAGATTTAAACAAAGACAAGGATAAATTATGGCAAGAATATCAGGAGTAGACATCCCTAAGCAGAAACGTGGCGTAATCGCTTTGACCTATATCTTTGGAGTAGGAAGAAGTAGAGCCGAAGAGATTTTAGCAGCAGCTAAAGTAAGTGAAGACAAGAAGGTAGCCGATTGGTCTGATGAAGAAACCGGAGCAATTCGTGAAGCTGTTGCAGCTTTTAAAATTGAAGGTGAATTACGTTCAGAAATTCAATTGAACATCAAGCGATTGATGGATATTGGATGCTACAGAGGAATCCGTCACAGAGCTGGACTTCCTTTAAGAGGACAACGCACGAAGAACAATTCACGTACACGTAAAGGAAAACGTAAAACAGTTGCTAACAAAAAGAAAGCAACTAAATAATCTTTGACAATGGCTAAAACAGCAACCAAAAAAAGAAAAGTAATAGTTGAATCAGTTGGACAAGCGCATATAACTGCTTCCTTCAACAACATTATTGTCTCATTGACCAACCTTAAAGGAGAAGTTATCTCTTGGTCATCAGCAGGTAAAATGGGATTCAGAGGATCAAAGAAAAACACTCCTTACGCTGCTCAAACAGCTGCCGAAGATTGTGCTAAAGTTGCACAAGAAGCAGGTTTGCGTCAAGTGAAAGTTTATGTAAAAGGACCTGGAAACGGAAGAGAATCTGCGATCAGAACCTTACATAACAATGGGATTGAAGTTACTGAGATTATCGACGTAACTCCATTGCCACACAACGGATGTCGTCCTCCAAAAAGACGTAGAGTATAATTAATTATCAATCAGCAGAGGAATTTGTGTTATCGAAGGAGTTAGACCTTAATTCATAACACCCACTGTTTAAAAACCAAACTAATGGCAAGATATACCGGTCCTAAAACTAAAATCGCAAGAAAATTCGGGGAACCAATTTTCGGCGCTGACAAATCGTTTGAAAAACGTAATTATCCTCCAGGACAACACGGGAATACCCGTCGTCGTGGGAAAAAGTCAGAATATGCTGTCCAACTAATGGAAAAGCAAAAAGCAAAATTTTCTTACGGAATTTTGGAACGTCAGTTCCGTATTCTTTTTGAACGTGCTAACCGTAGTAAAGGTGTTACAGGTGAAGTTCTTCTTCAACTTTGTGAGTCTCGTTTAGACAACGTAGTATACCGTTTAGGAGTTGCTCCAACACGTAGTGCTGCACGTCAACTAGTTTCTCACCGTCACATTACTGTAAACGGTACTTTAATTAACATTGCATCTGCACACATCAAGCCGGGTGATGTAATTGGAGTTCGTGAGAAGTCAAAATCTTTATCAACGATAACACATTCACTAGAGCGTAACTCTTCTGTATACGAATGGTTAACTTGGAATAGCGCTACCCTTGAAGGTACTTTTGTTTCAACTCCACTTCGTCTTCAAATCCCTGAAAACATCAAGGAACAATTGATCGTAGAATTATACTCTAAATAATAACCACTAAAGTTTATACTTATGGCTATACTAAATTTTCAAAAACCCGATAAAGTAATCATGATCGATTCCTCTGAATTCGAAGGCAAATTCGAATTCCGTCCTCTTGAACCAGGATATGGATTGACCATTGGTAATGCTTTGCGAAGAGTATTGCTCTCTTCACTAGAAGGGTTTGCTATTACTTCTGTTAAAATTGATAATATCGATCACGAATTCTCTACCATTCCTGGAATTGTAGAAGATGTAACCGAAATTATTCTTAACCTTAAGCAAGTTCGTTTCAAACGTCAAATCGAAGATTTGGATCATGAAAAAGTAACCATCGCTATTGGAGGTCAAGACCAACTTAAAGCGGCTGATTTTCAGAAATTCATTTCTGGCTTCCAGGTTTTAAACCCAGACCACGTAATTTGCAACTTAGAAAAAAGTGTTCAATTGAACATGGAGCTTACGATCGAAAAAGGTCGTGGTTATGTTCCTGCTGAAGAGAACAAAAAAGCAAATGCAGAATTAGGTACTATCGCAATCGACTCTATATACACACCAGTGAAGAATGTAAAATTCAGCATTGAAAACTTTAGAGTTGAACAAAAAACAGATTACGAAAAATTAGTTTTCGAAATCTTAACAGACGGTTCTATTCATCCTAAAGATGCATTGACGGAAGCAGCTAAAACACTTATTCACCACTTCTTGTTATTCTCTGATGAGCGTATCACTTTAGAAGCAGATGAAATTGCACAAGCTGAAACTTACGATGAGGAATCATTACACATGCGTCAGTTGTTGAAAACAAAATTAATAGACATGGACCTTTCCGTTCGTGCATTAAATTGTTTGAAAGCAGCAGAAGTAGATACACTTGGAGATCTAGTGTCCTACAACAAAAACGACCTGATGAAGTTCAGAAACTTCGGTAAGAAATCACTTACTGAATTAGACGAGCTCGTAGCTCTTAAGGGCCTTACCTTCGGTATGAACCTTGCGAAGTACAAATTAGATAAAGACTAACCGACATTTTTATATAAAGTAAAATGAGACACGGAAAAAAAGTAATGCATTTAGGGAGAAAAACTGCCCATCGTAAGTCTATGCTCGCCAATATGGCATGTTCATTAATTGAACACAAAAGAATCAATACTACGGTAACTAAAGCGAAAGCTTTAAAACAATTTATCGAGCCATTGGTTACAAAATCAAAAGATGATACTACGCACAATCGTAGAACCACTTTTAGATACCTAAGAAGTAAAGATGCAGTTTCTATGTTGTTCCGCGACGTGGCACCCAAAGTTGGTGACCGTCCAGGAGGATATACACGTATCATCAAATTAGGTAACCGTTTAGGAGATAACGCTGACATGGCCATGATTGAATTGGTAGATTTCAACGATGTATACTCTAACACGGAAGAAACAGCTAAGAAAACAACACGTAGAAGTAGAGCTAAAAAGCCTACCGCTGATGCTCCTGTAGTAGAAGCTGCTACCGAAGTAACTGAAACTCCAGATGCTCCAGCAGCAGCAGAGAAAAGCGAAGAGTAGATGTGTTAATAATTACTAATTATTTCAAAGGATAAACAGTTACTGTTTATCCTTTTTTTATGTTTATTTGTAAAAAATTTTGACCCTTTATGAAGTATCAAAGAAGAAATGAAGCTATTGTACTGCTAGCAGATGGAACTACTTTTTTCGGAAAGTCAATTGGAATTGAAGGAAGTGCTTTTGGTGAAATTTGTTTTAATACAGGAATGACTGGCTACCAAGAAATATTTACTGACCCTTCGTACTTTGGTCAATTGATGGTAACTGCAAACGCTCACATCGGAAACTACGGAACTACACCAGTAGATAACCAATCCGAAACCATTAAAATTGCAGGCCTAATCTGCAAAAATTTTAGTTTTCAACACACAAGACCTATCGGTACACTAGATCTTTTGGATTACTTCAAAGCCCAGAATGTTGTAGCTATATCTGATGTAGACACACGAGCTTTGGTTCGTTACATTCGTGATAATGGCGCTATGAATGCGGTTGTAACTACGGAAGTCGATCGAATTGAAGAGTTAACGAAGCAATTGGCAGCCCAACCTTCTATGGTTGGTCTTGAATTGGCATCCAAAGTTTCCACTAAGGAACCCTATTTTTATGGAAACCCAGATGCAACGTATAAAGTTGCAGCAGTAGATTTAGGCGTTAAAAAAAGCATTCTAGACAATCTTGTTTTACAAGATGTGTACGTAAAAGTATTTCCTTTTGATGCCACCTTTGAAGCATTAGAAGCATGGAATCCTGATGGTTATTTCTTGTCGAACGGTCCTGGAGATCCTGAGCCATTGGTTCAAGCCCAAACGCTCGCAAAAGAGATCATCAAACGCGATTTACCTTTGTTTGGTATTTGTTTAGGTCATCAAGTAATAGCGATTGCAAATGGCATATCGACCTTTAAGATGTTCAACGGGCATAGAGGAATAAATCATCCAGTACTCAATATAGATACTGGTAAAGGTGAGATCACTTCGCAAAACCACGGTTTTGCAGTCAATAGAGAAGAGGCAGAACAACATCCCAATGTCGAGATTTCTCACGTTCATTTGAACGATAAGACAGTAGCTGGACTTAAAATGAATAACAAGAAATGCTTTTCGGTACAATATCACCCCGAAGCATCTCCTGGGCCTAACGATTCCAAGTATTTATTTAGTAATTTCGTCAATAATTTTAAATCAAAAAAACAATAAATATGAGTATCATTATCAGAGTACACGCAAGACAAATCCTTGATTCTAGAGGAAACCCAACAGTTGAAGTTGACGTGGTTACAGAGAACGGAATTTTAGGAAGAGCAGCTGTGCCTTCAGGAGCATCAACAGGTGAGCATGAAGCAGTTGAATTGCGTGATGGTGGTTCTGATTTTATGGGAAAAGGAGTTCGTAAAGCAATCGAAAATGTGAACGTTGCTATTGCAGAACATTTACTTGGTACTTCTATTTTTGAGCAAAATAAAATTGATCAAATGATGATCGATTTAGACGGTACACCAAACAAATCTAAACTTGGAGCGAATGCTATTTTAGGTGTTTCTTTAGCAGTAGCTAAAGCTGCAGCAAACGAATTGGGTATGCCTTTATATCGCTATGTTGGTGGGGTTAGTGCCAATACACTTCCAGTACCAATGATGAACATCATTAATGGAGGTTCTCATTCTGATGCACCCATTGCTTTTCAAGAATTTATGGTAATGCCCGTTATGGCAGAAAGTTTTTCTCACGCCATGCAAATGGGGACAGAGATTTTCCACCACCTCAAAAAAGTATTACACGACCGTGGCTTGAGTACAGCTGTTGGTGATGAAGGTGGTTTTGCGCCAACTCTAGACGGTACTGAAGACGCACTAGAAACAATCATCAAAGCGATTGGAAACGCAGGTTATACTGCTGGAAAAGATGTTATGATTGCATTGGATTGTGCAGCTGCTGAGTTCTATGAAAACGGAGTATACGATTATACACTTTTTGAAGGCGACAAAGGAGTAAAAAGAAGCTCTGAAGAGCAAGCTAGCTATTTAGCTGAATTGAGTACACAATATCCGATCATCTCTATTGAAGATGGAATGGATGAAAATGACTGGGCAGGTTGGAAGTCGCTTACTGAGAAAGTAGGGGATAAAGTTCAGTTAGTTGGAGATGATTTATTCGTGACCAACGTAGAGCGTTTGTCTAAAGGAATCAAAGAATCTATTGCAAACTCTATTTTGATTAAGGTAAATCAAATTGGAACTCTAACAGAAACAATTGCAGCTGTAAATATGGCACACAATGCTGGATACACTTCAGTAATGTCGCACCGTTCTGGTGAAACAGAAGATAACACCATTGCTGATCTTGCAGTAGCACTAAATACAGGTCAAATCAAAACAGGTTCTGCTTCAAGAAGTGACCGTATGGCTAAATACAATCAGTTGTTACGTATTGAAGAAGAATTAGGTCAAGTTGCATATTTCCCAAAAAGAAATGCCTTTAAAATCTAAGATTTAAGGTTAAGAAATGTTAAAAGGGGCTTTATGCCCCTTTTTTTATTTTAAAAATCCCTCAAAAATCCTTAAATTTGCAAACTTCTAAACACGTAATATCATGGAAAAATCTGTAAAGCTTATATACAAAAACGAAACTTTTGAATTCCCCTTAGTTGGTGGAACCGAAAATGAATTGGGTATAGACATTAAGACACTCAGGGTCTTAACAGGCTTGGTGACTTTAGACCCTGGATATAAGAATTCCGGATCATGTGAGAGTGGCGTTACTTTTTTAGACGGTGAAAAAGGAATTTTGAAGTACAGAGGCTATGACATTGACGACTTAGCTAATGGTGCAGATTTCCTTGAAGTAGCGTATTTATTGATTTTTGGAGAGCTTCCAACTGCTGCTCAGTTAGATAAATTTCAATCGGATATTAACGAAGAAGCAATTGTTGATGAAGACTTAAAAGTGATATTGAAGTCTTTTCCAAAGACTGCTCACCCTATGGGTATTCTAGCTTCATTGACATCAGCTCTGACTGCTTTCAATCCTTCATCAGTTGATGTAGATTCTGAAGAGGAAATGTATGCCGCTATTGTAACCATCTTAGCTAAATTTCCAGTTTTAGTTGCTTGGGCACAAAGAAAGGTAAAAGGGCTTCCATTGAATTATAGCGACAGCAGCTTGTCTTACGTTGACAATGTTGCTCAAATGATGTTTAGAAAACCCAATGTAGAATATACCACCAGCCCAATTGTTACGGCTGCTTTAAATAAATTATTAATCTTACATGCAGATCACGAACAAAACTGTTCTACTTCAACTGTACGTATTGTAGGATCTTCGCATGCAGGTTTATTCGCTTCGATTTCTGCAGGTATTTCCGCGCTTTGGGGCCCTCTTCATGGAGGAGCCAATCAAGCGGTGATTGAAATGCTTGAAGCTATCAAAGCTGATGGTGGCGATACAAAAAAATTCATGGCGAAAGCCAAAGACAAAAATGATCCTTTCCGTTTGATGGGCTTTGGACATCGCGTATATAAAAACTTTGACCCTCGCGCAAAAATCATCAAAGTTGCTGCTGACGAAGTTTTAAACGAACTCGGAATAGTAGACCCTATTCTTGAAATCGCTAAAGGCTTAGAGCAAGAAGCACTTTCTGATCCGTATTTTGTAGATCGTAAATTATATCCTAATGTAGATTTCTACTCTGGAATCATTTACAGAGCCTTAGGGATTCCAACCGAAATGTTTACCGTAATGTTCGCATTAGGTCGTTTACCAGGATGGATTGCTCAATGGCGCGAAATGAGAATGAATAACGAGCCTATTGGTCGTCCAAGACAAATCTATACTGGCGCAACAAACAAAGCCTTTAAAACGTCTGAAAACAGATAAGAGGCTACTCTTTATTGTTTGCGCGCAATGTTACGGATCATTCCTTTGAATAAAAAGAAATGTAAAGGCACAATACTGTACCAATACACTCTACCCCAAAGTCCTCGTGGACGAAAAGTTGCTGTTTGGTATAAGGTGTCGCCCTCAATTTTAAATTCCAACCATGCCTCCCCTGGGAGTTTCATTTCTGCGTAAAGCAAAAGGCGTTGCTCTTTTTTGTCAGCCAATAAGACCCTCCAGAAGTCTAGGGAGTCGCCTGTAAATATTTTATCAGGATGGGTACGGCCTCTGCGTAACCCTACACCTCCGATTAATTGATCTAAATATCCGCGAAGTTTCCAAAGCCAATTGGCATAATACCAGCCTTGATCTCCGCCAATTTTCCACAGAGAATTTAGCGTCTGCTCTGGGTCAATACCTTCGAGTTTTTTTTCATCCTTGAGAATACCATACTTAGGAACCTGAATGTACTTTTTAAGATCTTTGGGCAAGCTTCCGCTAACCATACTGTCTTTCCAGCTGCTCATTACAGAATTCTGTTCGATTTTAATGAAGGCCATTTCAATCGCTTCTACATACGTATACGGTTTGATGCTTAGGAGTGTTTGTAGGCGGGTGTCTTTGGCTACAACCTCCATTTTCATACTACTTACTAATTGTACTGCAAGCGGGTAGGAGGTGGAAGTTACGAAGTGAAGCCAATAAGAAGAAAGTCGGGGCGTCATGATCGGAATGATCCAAATCCAGTTTTTAAACCCTCGGGTACGGGCGTATGAATGAAGCATTTCTTTATAAGTCAACACATTGGGTCCTCCAATATCAAACGCATCGTTCATGCATTTTGGATGGAGTAATACGCCTATTAAAAACTCCATGACACTTCTAATGGCAATGGGTTGTGATTTTGTCCGCACCCATTTTGGAGTAATCATAAAGGGTAGTTTTTCGCACAAGTCCCGGATGATTTCAAAAGAAGCACTTCCAGAACCTACAATGATTCCAGCTCTAAGTACCGTAAGGTTAAAAGGAGCATCTTCTAAAATCTGTTCCACATTCTTTCGAGAACGTAAGTGTTTGGATAGGTTTTTGTCGTTTACAATACCACTTAGATAAATTACTTGCTTCACTTTTGTTTTTTGAATCAAAGAACAAAAGTTGTGTGCACAACGATTTTCTAATTCTTCAAAATCTCCTTGGGTAGAAGACATGGAATGAAGTAAATAGTATGCTGCATCAATATCATTTGGAACCGCTTCCGCTTCTGTTGTATCCGAAAAATCAATGGTGATGACTTTGATTCTCTCGAGAATATCATCGGTTACCGATAGCCTCTTGGGGTCACGAACAGCACAAATTACATCATGGCCAGCATCAAGCAATTGCGGAAGTAAGCGCATGCCGATATAGCCATTGGCACCAGTTAGTAAAATTTTCATACGATAGTTTTTATAGCTCTTCTAGTGGTGTAGGTAATGCGGCGGTTTTTTGGGTAATCAGTTTTTTAAAATATAGATGGGTACTTTTTTCTGTAGCAGCGACTTTAATGCAAAAGTGGTCTTTATAAATGGAATATTCTTGGGCTTGCCCTTTGTAAACTTTTAATTTATAATACGGAATTACAAGTCCGTAGGTCTCTAAGAGGCTTCGGAAGCGCACAATGATCCCTTTTGGGCGTAATTCAACGCTACAACTGTTGCTGTTGTTATCCAATACCAAAAGGTTGTGAATATCAATTGAAGCATGCGTTATGGCAAGTTTAGAAGAACCTATACCACCTAGTTTCCAGCGATCTCTGAGTGAGAAGGGTGAACCAACTTCACTGTCAATTTGTTCTTTTATTTTGCGATCGTTATACGAAACGTTTAAAAGCATTTTTTCCTTTAAATATAATGGATATCTATTAGACCTGATAATTTGTACATAATAATTATATTTGCCGAAATTCATTTATGAACTCGATCTCAACGCAACTTGCTCCCGCCTTAGAGCAGATTATCCAAGAAACTTTTAATGCATCGATCTCGGAGTTCGAATTTCAGGCTACACGCAAGGAATTTGAGGGAGATATTACGTTAGTCGTATTCGGCTTATTACGTACGATTAAAGGAAACCCTGTTCAGATCGGAGAAACACTAGGAACGGCTCTCGTTGAGCGTTTGGAGTGGGTGAAAGGGTATAACGTTGTCAAAGGGTTTTTAAACATAGAGATTACAGATGCGTTTTTTATTAATGAATTAAAAGAAATTCGAACTACTTCAAATTACGGAACGGTAGCTTTAGATAAAGCAAGTGCCACAGTTTTAGTTGAATATTCTTCTCCAAACACCAATAAGCCATTGCATTTAGGGCACGTACGTAATAATCTTTTGGGTTATGCGGTAGCGAATATCATAGAAGCCAGTGGTAAAAAAGTGGTGAAAACACAAATCATTAACGATCGCGGAATTCATATCTGTAAGTCCATGGTAGCATGGCAAGATTACGGTAATGGGGCTACGCCTGAAAGTACCGGTTTGAAAGGTGATAAGTTGGTAGGGAACTACTATGTGATGTTTGATAAAAAGTACAAAGAAGAAATTGCTGTTTTGATGTCCGAAGGAAAAACCGAAGACGAGGCAAAAGCAAATGCGCCACTCTATATCAAAGCGCAGCAAATGCTTCGCTTGTGGGAAGCTGGAGACCAAGAAGTTGTTGCTTTATGGAAAACCATGAACACATGGGTCTATGCCGGTTTTGCAACTACTTACTCCGCTATGGGCGTTTCTTTTGATTCCTATTACTACGAAAGCGAAACCTATTTACTAGGGAAGGATCTGATTGAAGATGGTTTGTCTCGCTCTATTTTTTACAAAAAAGAAGATGGCTCCGTTTGGATTGATCTTTCAGATGAAGGCTTGGATGAAAAGTTACTGTTACGTTCTGACGGGACTGCGGTATACATGACCCAAGATTTGGGAACAGCTTTACAACGCTATCGCGATAACCCTTCCATGACTGGTTTGGTTTACACAGTTGGGAACGAACAAGATTATCACTTTCAAGTGCTTTTTCTAGTTTTGAAAAAATTAGGGTACGATTGGGCACAATCACTCTTTCATTTAAGTTACGGAATGGTGGATTTACCTCAAGGTAAAATGAAAAGTAGAGAAGGAACAGTTGTAGATGCAGATGATCTGATGGTCGAAATGCAACAAACAGCTCAAACAATAGCAGAAGATTTAGGGAAATTGGATGGTCTTTCTGTTGAAGAAAAAGCGTTGCTATACCAAACCATTGGTATGGGGGCTTTAAAGTATTTTATTTTAAAAGTTGATCCTAAGAAACGTATTTTGTTTGACCCGGAAAGCTCTGTCGATTTTGCAGGGAATACAGGCCCCTTCATTCAGTATACCTACGCGCGTATACAATCGATCCTAAGAAAGGCAGAACATGTACAAGATGAGTTGAAACTTGATTTGAATATCGATCCGCGTGAAAAAGAAATCATCAAACACCTCATGTTATATCCAACCGTAATTCAGCAGGCGGCTAAAGCATATAGCCCTGCACTAGTTGCAAATTATAGCTACGATTTGGTGAAGCTATTCAATTCCTTCTATCAGAACGTATCCATATTAGGAGAAACGGAAGATGCTGTTAAGGCTATGCGTGTTGCTTTATCAAGTGAGGTAGCATCTGTGCTTCATGATTCTCTTGGGTTGTTAGGAATTCAGGTTCCTGACCGTATGTAAGTGGTTGAAAAAAGACATAAAAAAAACCGCTCATTGAGCGGTTTTTCTTTTAGTAAGAACCGAAGTCCAGACTTATTTTTTTGAATTCACAGCAAGGTTGTATACAACTAAACCGAAACCGATTTTGTTGATTGCATCCCCAACGTTGTAAATTACATCCATTTCTAATCCTCCGAAAATACCACTGTACCATCCGTCAGTACCAGCCATATATCCGATTGGGTAAATTGCCCACCCGATTAAAACGAACTTACAAAGTGTTTTGTGAGCTGATTCTACTGCACCACCGGCAGCTTGAGCTAATTTTGCAGCTCCACCAAACCAGATTTCATACACTATAACAAAGTAAGCTATACCTGATGCAAGTCCCCAAAGAGCAGGTCCTGATCCAGTATTGTAAACTGCTTCTCCTAAGTAACCTGTAACTAACATAACAACAGAAAGGAAAATTAGTTTCCACATCAATTGTTTTGTAGCTCCTGCAGCTTTTAGAATTAAATAAAATTCAACACACATCAATGGAACAGTCAATACCCAATCCACGTAGCGGAAGAATGTTGGTGATGTTGCATTTGTTGCCCAATAGTCACGCATGTACCAATAGTGAACTGCAGCAATGAAAGTAATTAAACCCGATACTAAAATCGAAGTTCTCCATTTGCTGTCAAACGAGCTTAATGAAAGGAAGAAAAACGCAGATGCAGCCATCATCGCCATACATCCTACAAAGAATGTGAACCCTACATAATCATCTGTCGCCATCTCAGGAACAACAGCCATAAAATTTAGAAATTTTTCCATAATAAAATATAATTATTTGTTTTTGTTTAGGTAAATTTAAAGAAATAAAAACTTACTCACTATATATATATCAATAAATTTACTTGAAAATTAAGATTTCTATGATTTTAAGAGCAAAATACTATCAATTCACTATTTTTCTAACGATATCATTCATAGTAGTTGGATTACTCTTAAATAAGGTGTTGGCGGATGCTTTTGGCTTGTTTTTAATTTTCTCCGCTGGCTTAATTCACGGGGCAAATGATATCCGATTACTCCAAAAAAAATATAAAAACAGTCAATTTCGGTTCTTCCTTTTGCTTATTCTCGTCTATATAGGAGTTGTATTTCTGGGAGCAATCCTCTTTTTTCACCTCCCAAATTTCGGATTGTTTTTCTTTATTTTATTTAGTGGCTTTCATTTTGGGCAACAACATTGGGATTCCTTTTTAAAGCAAAAGCCCTCTTCTCCTTTGTTAAAGCAACTGGGATATACTTTTTATGGGCTTTTGGTTTTTGGACTATTGTTCAGTTCGCAAGTACTAGAGGTGGATGGTCTGATAGAACAGCTTAGCGGGACTCATTTTGACGTTGATACATACTATATAGCAACCCTTGTGCTGGCAGTTGTATTCACTATACTTGCTTTTTTTCTCTCTGTGAGTCGTATGGTGTATTTGAAGGAAATTCTTGCCTTAGCACTTCTTGCTATTCTTTTTGCAACTACAAGCTTACTTTTTTCTTTTGCGGTGTATTTTGTTTTTTGGCACAGCATACCTTCAATACAGGATCAATTGATGTACTTAGATGGTGAGATAAATCGTAAAACAATAAAAGGATACATCAGATCATCTTTGGTGTATTGGCTGCTGTCTTTGACGGGTTTATTTGCTGCATACTTTTTTCTTGATATAAACGCTACGTATTTTATCCCGCTATTTTTCACCTTTCTTGCCGCAATTACATTCCCACATACGGTTGTGATTGGCATGCTCGATTTTGATTAGCTAGTTTGTATTCCATTAAAATTCTATTTTACTTACTTCTTCGATTCCCCGAAAAAAAAGTAAATTTGTGTTTATAAATGTATTCCCATGTTTGATAGTTTAAGTGGTAAGTTAGATAAAGCCTTTCAGGTCCTCAAAGGGCACGGAAAGATTACGGAGATCAATGTAGCAGAAACTTTGAAAGAGGTAAGACGTGCCTTGCTTGATGCGGATGTTAACTTCAAAATCGCAAAAGAATTTACCAATAGAGTAAAAGAAAAAGCATTAGGACAGGAAGTTCTTACAACGCTTAATCCAGGGCAACTTTTGGTTAAGATTGTTAAGGATGAATTGACCCAGCTTATGGGAGGTGAAGTTGCCGGAGTTAATCTGGCCTCTAAACCCAGTGTGATTTTAATGTCGGGTCTTCAAGGATCAGGAAAAACAACCTTTTCTGGGAAACTAGCCTTACACCTTATAAATAAAAAAGCAAAAAACCCACTCTTAGTTGCTTGTGATGTTTATCGTCCGGCTGCAATAGACCAGTTGACTATTGTTGCAGAACAAGTAGGCGCAGGTATTTATAAAGACCTAGAAGAAAAAAATCCTGTAAAAATTGCATTAGATGGAATTGCCTTTGCAAAAGCAAACAAGCATGATGTAGTGCTTGTCGATACAGCAGGTCGTTTGGCTGTTGATGAGGTTTTGATGAAAGAAATTTCGGATATTCATAAAGCAGTAAAACCCGATGAAACCCTTTTTGTAGTCGATTCTATGACTGGACAAGATGCGGTAAATACGGCAAAAGCGTTTCATGATGTATTGAATTTTGATGGGGTTGTATTGACCAAATTAGACGGAGATACCCGTGGAGGAGCAGCACTATCGATTAAGACCGTGGTGCAAAAACCCATTAAGTTTATCGGTACTGGTGAAAAGATGGAAGCTTTGGATGTTTTCTATCCAGACCGTATGGCCGATCGTATCCTTGGAATGGGAGATGTTGTGTCTTTAGTAGAACGTGCACAAGATCAATTTGACCAAGAAGAAGCTAGAAAAATTAGCAAGAAAATCGCTAAGAACCAATTTGGTTTTGATGATTTCCTTACCCAGATTCAGCAAGTAAAGAAAATGGGAAATATGAAAGATTTGATGGGGATGATCCCTGGGGCAGACAAAGCCATGAAGGGCGTCGATATTGATGATGATGCTTTTAAATATATAGAAGCAATCATTGGTTCGATGACTCCGACTGAACGAACTAATCCAGACCTTTTGAACGTAAACCGTAAAAAGAGAATCGCCAAAGGTGCCGGTCGCGAC
>PXYQ01000117.1 GCA_003023645.1 Candidatus Arcticimaribacter sp.
TCTTGGTCTTGGATTGTTAGCGTTAATTATAGCATCAGAATCGTTTGGTTCACCTTGGCGAGATTATTTCGAATGACATTGCAAGAAGGCTTTTTTTATGCAATAAATGTGACACTCTTTTTTTCAAGGCATTTCATTGCCGTGTCGATACATGTTTAGCGATCGAGTTTGAAGTTGTCTAATTTAATATCATCTAACCCATCGTTGTCAAAAGGATACTCCATTTGATCCTGGATGTTATATAAGGAGATCAAAATAAATTCACTGACAATAACAACAAAATAAGTAATCCATTCTGGGTTTTCAAAACCAATTTTGTTGATGATTGTTGGGGTGTATATTAATGGGAATATATAAATAAAAATCTTACAATATGCTTTCAAGCTAATTGGTGTTCTGTGAATGTGAATCGCTTCTAAGTTTTCTACTCCTTCGTGTAGTGAGCGCATGAAACCAAAAATTTTCAAACGGAAACCGCCAGAAATAGCCTCCTCATTATCATGAACAAATTGTTCAATTTTGTTTATCGATGCATCAATTTCTTGTATTGTTATTATACTGTTTTTTAGGTGATTCAATAGGTTTTCGCTTATAGCTGCTAACGTATTATGGATTTCAGTCTTTTTGTCATCTGCTAGTTTTGAGTTGGTCGCAAAACAATGTTGAAGTGTTAAAATTGAGCCTCGAAATCTGCTTAAATGCTCTAAAGCTTTCTCTCTTCGTCTAAATGCACCCCTTATGGCAAAAACTAAAGGGAAAATGATCGCAATACTTATCAAGGTAAGGTCAATATTATAGACAATTCCCAATTTGTAAGAGAAATAAGGTACTACTAATGATATGATTAGCGTGAAAAGTGTTCTCTTGTTTATTATGGAAAAATATTGATTCATGTTTTAATTTCTAAAAGTTTATATTTGATAAATTTATTAACTATATATATGCTATGCAACCAATGAAGACATTATTAATTATTTTGTGTGCAACAACTTTTGTTTTTGCACAAGAAGAGCCAAAAGTGCTTTTCCAAACTCAAGACATCATTCCAATACAGATTAGTTTCTCAAATCGGGATCTTAAAAAGAATGATAATGATACGATTTACTTTGATGCCGCAATGAAATTCCAAACCATCGACGGTGTTTGGAATGATATTAATGTAGGCGTTCGTGCCCGTGGTAATTTCAGAAGATCTACGTGTTATTTTCCTCCGATTAAAATGAAGATTAAAAAGGCGGATTCCAAGGGAACGATTTTTAAAGGAAACAAAAAATTAAAATTGGTAATTCCATGTCTTCAAGAAAAAAATAAAAACGATAACATTCTTAAAGAATTAATCGGTTATAAGTTGTTTGAGGTTATTTCTCCTTATCACTTTAAGACAAGACAGGTTGCTATTGATTTCGATGAAGTAAAGAGAAAAAAAATAATTAAACATGATCTTAATGGCTTTTTCATAGAAGACGACAAAAATGTAGCAAAGCGTTTTGGCGGGAAAGTTTTTGAGCGTTTTATTCATCCATTAGCAATGAATGCAGAAGCTTCTGTTCAAAATATCTTTTTCCAATACATGATTGGTAATACGGATTTTTCTGTGGCTTATCAGCACAACGGTAAATTGCTTTATGCTGACAAACAAATTATTCCACTGCCTTACGATTTCGATATGTCTGGTTTAGTAGATCCTAGTTATGCAGTTGCAAACGAAGCACTTGGTCTTAGAGATATTCAAGATAGAGCTTATAGGGGTTTTGTGAGAGATGAAGCTTTAATGATTGATGTTCGCGCACAATTCTTAAATAACAAAGAAGCTTTCTTTGCTATCATAGATAGTTTTAAAACTCAGTTTGATAATCCAAAAGAACACCAAGAAGTTGTAGATTATATTGCTACGTTTTTTGATGTAATTGAAAGCGACAAATTATTTCAGTCAAAAATTATGGATAAAATGAGAACCAAATAAGGTTACCCATTTAATAGATCTATCATCTCAGTTGAAGATGTAAATTCTTGAAAGTATACGTTGATGGCCTCTGATTAAAATCAGGGGCCATTGATGTTTTAATGCGAATTGTAGAGCAAATAGTACCACTAAATCTACCGGATAAAATATCTCTGCTATACTTTTTTACGGTTATAAACGCCAATATTGAGCATTAAAAATGTATCAAAAAATGGTAATAAATAATGTGTTCTTTGATGTATTTGAGAGGGACAGGGGGTTTGATTCACGGATGTTGAAGTGTAATGAGTCCTTTGCAAGCTTACTCATTGATAACATTTAACATTTTAGTGAAAATTAAGGTGTTGTCATATATTCCAGAAAAAGTAGAGGCAGAGGGGCCTTTAGCAAAAACAGGGACCATGGATGCCGTATGCCCAACGGTAGAAAACTCTACGCTTGGGCGCATTTTTTTAATATTACCCTTAGGGATCGTTAAGCCGCCAGTTTCATGATCAGCAGTCACAATCACTAGGGTGTTCGGATGCTCTATTGTGTAGTCTAATACCGTTTGGATTGCTGCATCAAAATCATTGAATTCGGAGATTACATATTCTATTTCATTGGCATGCCCACCCCAATCGATTTGAGAACCTTCGACCATCATAAAAAACGGCTTTTGATCACGGTCTAATTTATTTAAAACGCTTTGAACAGCGTCTTTTAAGGGAAGTCTACCATCCATAATTTTATTCGGCTCATCACGATTTGTGAAGTGACCGATTTTTGATGCAGTAGAATTATCAAATTTTGACAAAGAAGAAACAATATCGTAAGCACTCATTTCATTGATTAAATTTCTTTTATCCTCCCGATCATTGAAATGCTTTTTCCCACCCCCAATAAAGTAGTCAACTACACTCGTACTCATTTGTAGAGCGATATTTTCATATTCTTTTCTCGAAACAACGTCGGCATAAAAAGACGCTGGAGTTGCATGTACAATGCTGGAAGTAGCAATCAAGGCAGTCTGATAACCTTTTTCTTTACTGATTTCAAGAATCGATTTTGGTGTTTTGTTTTTGTAACTAATACCAACGACACCATTGAGCGTTTTCACACCCGCAGCCATAGCAGTTCCGGAGGCTGCAGAATCGGTAACTAGTGAGTTTGAAGAATGTGTTTTAGATAAACCAATACTAGTGAAGTCTTCCAAAGCTGTTTTGTTACCGTTGAAATACATTCCAGCTGTTATCTGTGTCAATCCCATTCCGTCTCCAATCATTAAAATGATGTTGGTTGGTGCTTTTTCTTGAGCTTTACTAAAAAAAAGCCCGCCAAATACAATAATAGAAAATAAGTATAATCGCATAAAAAATTGATTTGTGTCTAAAATTACGATTTAATGCTTAAAAGGCATTTGTTTAATGGAAGAAATTATAAGTAACGCGACCCTTGATTGATCCTGTTCTATATGGATGTATTTAATTTTAATACTTGTTTGATAAGATACCTTGTCAATATGAGTAGTATATAATCATGTAATGCTTGATTAATATTTGTGTTTAACTTATTTTTTGATGTTTTTGGATTGTATCGAGCTTTTGAAAGATTATAAACCCGACCTTAATAAAACAGCATAAATTGTTTTTAACAACTTATTATTCAGTGCGTTATGATTTAAAACATTGATTGATACAAACCAAGTTAATAGAGATAATTTTTTGTAAGTTAGCAAATCATTTTTTTTCAGGAATCTTGATGCATACTAAACAATGTTATTTAAACATAACATAATAGCAAATTGGAATAGATAAGTCATAATTGATTTATCAAAATTATTGAATATGGGAGTTGAGGATATTAGTATAGATTTAGTTTATATGTGGGTCGATGGTAATGATCCTAAATGGTTGGAGAAAAAACAACGATTTATGGATATGGGGATTAGTACAGTAGGGCGTTACCAGGACAATCAAGAGCTTAAATATTCTTTACGTTCCGTAGAAAAACATCTTCCTTGGATTCGAAAAATATTCATTTTAACAGACGATCAAACCCCTGCTTTCTTAGACACTAGTAATCCAAAAATTGAAATTGTCCATCATTCTCAAATTATTCCCAATGAGATCCTTCCGTTGTTTAATTCCACTTCCATAGAGTATTTCATTTATAGAATCCCAGGCTTATCTGAACATTTTCTTTTTGCCAACGACGATACGTTTGTAAATGATAATTTGAGTCCTTCCTTTTTTTTTAAAGATAGGCTTCCCATAATGAGAATGATTTATAATCCTTTAATTAAGTATAAACTCAAACTTAAAAAAGCATTGAACATCAATGTTAACACCTACAGACTAGCCATTGAAAATGCCTTTATGTTGTTTGAAAGAAGATTTAATATATTCTATCCAATCAGTCAACATCACAATATAGATGCATTTTTAAAAAGCGATTTTAAAGCGGTAGTTGAAGATGTTTTTAAAGAAGAATTAGAGGCCGTCTTAGGAAATCGTTTTAGGGATAAAACAGACATACATAGAATGTTAGTCAATTATTACGCATTTGCTAATAAAAGGGGGATTTTAAAGTATACCGATCGAAAAGAATCAGCTAGAATACGAGTACATCGCACAAATTATGAGAAATATATTGCTAAATACAATCCTCAACTATTTTGCATTAATGACTCAGAACACGCAACCGATGAACACCGAGCGCAGGTTGAACCTTTCTTGAAAAAAATGTATCCAGTGAAATCTAAATTTGAAAAATAGGAAAGTATTTGAAATCCTTGAGATTAGATTTCAAAAGAGGACTTATCCGGTAGAATTGCTTCAAAGGAACTTTTTATATTTTCCATAGTTTGTTTGTAGTTTCTGATGTGTACATTGTCATTCAAGCAAACCAAAGAATAGGTTTGTTCACGAACAGCTTTGATGGCTTTTTTAGACTTAATCATTAGCGGAAACATTTTGGTATCCTTGTAGGTGTTATAAGGGGTGAAGTTTGAGCTACAGATCTGCCAAGTCTTAAATAACTCTGGTGTGTAGTCGTTATTGCTACGAAATCGATGATCCGACATTGCTGTGAGTTCTTCGCCACATTTTTCCCAAACATCTTCAAAAGTACTTTTTAAAAATGGCTGCGCATTATGAGGCGTCCGCAACGTAATGAACTTATTGTAGAACTTCAATAAATGGTTTAACCTGCCTCTACTTCCATAAGACGGGTCAAACCACTTCCATGCGTCCCGCTTAAAAACTTCTTTCTTATCAAAGTGCTTATTAATTAGTCTGATGTTGTTTTTAAGCATTTTCTCGAACTGAGATAAGCCTGTGTTTTTACGAAAAGCAGCGATGTCTTTAGGAAGTCCATTGTCAAAAAAACGTTTTGGGTCGAGGTGATTAGTGATATAGAAATCGTCATTGAAATACACAAATTGCTCTGATAAATCAGGAATTTTATGCATGTATATTTCAATTAAATTGGAATTAAAAACAGGTAAGTATTGTTTTGGGATATAATCTTCATGGCTCACCATATTTATTTTTGGGTGGTCT
>PXYQ01000118.1 GCA_003023645.1 Candidatus Arcticimaribacter sp.
TAGACGTAATGAAATCGGAACCTAAAGTTTGTAATTACTTGGATATTCCTTTGCAGCATATTTCAGATGATATTCTGAAATCCATGCGAAGAGGAACTACTAAAGCAAAAACGACTAAGTTGCTTCAAGAATTCAGAAAGCATGTTCCTGGAATTACAATCAGAACTAGTTTGATTGTTGGTTATCCAGGAGAAACTTTGGAGCATTTCGAAGAGCTAAAAGCTTGGGTAAAAGAAACGCGTTTTGAACGTTTAGGATGTTTTACCTACAGCCATGAAGAAAATACCCACGCACATCAATTGGTTGATGACGTTCCAGAAGAAGAAAAACAACGTCGTTCTTCTGAAATCATGGAACTTCAATCGCAGATTTCTTGGGAATTGAATCAAGAAAAATTGGGACAAACCCTTCGCTGTATTATTGACAGAAAAGAAGGAAACTTCTTTGTTGGTCGTTCAGAAATGGATTCGCCCGATGTAGATAATGAAGTATTGGTTGATGCAACCAAGTACTACCTTAAACACGGAGAGTACGTTGACCTTACCATTGTTGAAGCTGCCGATTTTGATTTATACGCCGAGCCTGCTTAGGTTTTTCTAGTGAAAAACAGCGTTGATAACCCAAAGTTTTCCATTTTCCCAAAACCCTCTATATAGGGGGTTGTCTACGATATATACCACACTTCCTCTTCCTAGGCTTTCCATCCCAAAGATGAGAGATTCGCTTTGTAGTTTGGTTGCTTCACTACCGCTAAATCCTGCTAAAGGTCTACTGTTTTTTGGAAGTTTTCCAACACTACCTCCATCTAAAAAGGAGTAGGATACCGCACTGTTTTTTAAACTGTAATACTGCTTGTCATAACCAAAGGCTAAGGGATGCGTCGTGTCAACATCTACTGCGTATATACTTCCATAGATTGCAGAGCTGATATCATTCCGCTCTTCTTCGGCAAATGCGATGTTTTGGGTATCCTCCTCCTCATCGTTTTCTTTTTGTTGCAAGGAAAGAGAATCATGTCCTTCAAAAGCTCCAACAGCAGATCCTAGAGCAATAACTCGACCTCCTTTTCTGATCCATTGTAGCAGTTCAGAATCTTTAGAAGCAAAATTAGAGTAGTAACCAGGAGGGAGTATGAGTACGTCAAATTGATCTAGAGTTCGATCATTTAAACGATTCATACTGATTTGCGTAATGGGGTACTTGAGTTGTTGCTCAAAAAAGTGCCATACCTCTCCATACCCTTGTGGACTTGCGTTGTCACTTTTGATCAAACCAACTCTTTTAGGAGCGATATACTCCATTTCATTTGAGCCTAAATCGATCCCTCCATCAGAGAATCCAGATGATATAGGACTAATCTGTTGGTTTGTTTGCGACGCAATTCTTCTTAGAGTAGCATCAAAATCTTGCATACTTTTATTTTCTCCTTTAAGTATAAAAAGACTTCCTTCTGCCCAACGCTTTCCTCCATTGTTGAGTGGTTTAAGGTTGTATCGAACTCTTATTTTTTCTTTTAAAAGTGCAGCTAAGAATTTCCCATCTTTAAAACTACTCCAAGCAGCTGCATAGGCATAGGCTTTGTTTTCTGGAATTGAAACAGGTTCCACTTTTTGAAAAGGAATTGTATTTGTTATTTTTTGTTGACTTGCAATAGCCCTGAGTCCATAAGCATATGGAAGTGACCACGAAGTGATGTCGTAGGTAACGGAGTCAGATAGTTTTGTATTGGGTTCGAATAGGGCTTGAATTAAGCGACTTTTTTTCCCAGATCCATCGATAACCAAGGCGTCGGAGCTGACTTTAACGGTGCTGTTTTTTTGATTGGCATAATTCCAGCCTTTGACGCTTGTGGCTGCTTTAGGGTGTGTGTAGGGTATGTGGTGGGTGTCTAAAAGTTTTCTAAGTCCTGCAATTTTGTTAGGCTCACCTTCCATAACATAAGTAGCATATTTCGCTTTGGTAGGTGTGAAGTATTGTTTGAATTCTGAATTGAGTAATGCACTGTTTTTATGTGCGATCTCTACGGTAGAAAGTCCAGTTGTGTAGTGGTGTGCTATTCGATCTTTTAAGGTCAAAAAGTCTCCAATTTCATTTTTGATACTCAAACCAGCTCGTCCACTTCCACCTTGTTCGTAGGTCATTCCAATTGCTCCATGAAACATAGGGTAGGTGTCGCCATAACCTGGGTATAATAAATCAAATACTTCTTTAGTGAAATAAGACCATCCTTCTTGATCAAAATATTGCGCATGGTTTTTACCAATCGTATGTTGAAAATCTCTTTGAAAATCAGTAACAATTTCGTGTAGCGGTTCAGCTGCTGGTGCAAAATAGTAGGGACTGTCAACACCTTGTTCATGAAAGTCAACATGAATTTGAGGATACCATTTGTGGTATTCTTTTAGGCGTTGTTGTGTTTCTTTTTGAGACACCCATGCCCAATCACGGTTCAAGTCGAAGTAATAATGATTGTATCTTCCTCCTGGCCAGTCTTCATAATGTTCATTAGCAATGGGCTTACCGTCAAAGGGAGTGCTTTTTACTTGATTGTACCAATTGACATAGCGATCCCGACCATCAGGGTTAATGCATGGATCCATAAGTATCACAAGGTTTTCAAGCCATGCAGCTTTTTCAGTAACTAAGGTATAGATGGTTTTCATTGCGGCTTCTGTACTCACCGCTTCATTTCCATGAACATTATAACTCAGCCAAACAACGCTCTTTGGGGTTAAAGAAGAAGCTGTTCCCTCTTTCAAACCTGATTGTATTAAATGGTTTTCCCGAATTTCGTCGAGCTTTGATAAATTTTCTGCAGTTGAAATAGATGCTAATTGCAACGATCTTCCTTCATAGGTTGTACCGTATGATGATAGATTGACCTGATCAGATGCTGCTGCAACCGCATTGAAATATGCCACAACCTGATGATGTCTAGTGAACTGAGTTCCTAATTCATAACCTAAAAATTCGCTTGGCGAAGGTATGTTTTGAGCAAATATGATGGTAAAAGAGCAACAAAGAAAGAGGCTCAGGAAAATATTTTTCATGGTGTGGTCATTAAGTTGATGGTAAAGATAAAATTTATCCGATATTTTTATATTTCTTTGATAAGGAATATCTTTACTCATACGAAAGTCATTTATGCAATCTCAACAAATTTCTTATCGAGACACCGGTTTTGTTTCAAAAATGATCTGCGATCTTTTTGAAGGGAAAGAGGCGTTGAGTGCTTTTTATGGCAACATGCCTACTGTAGATAATTTTAAATTACAGTTATTAGATAAGCAAGAGAATTTCACTCAAAACCAACGTGAAATTTTAGTTTCATCACTTGTGAGTCAATATGGATCATTATTGCAAAAAGGGAGTCCAGTAGATGTAAATATCCAACGCCTTGCTTTACCCAATACTTTTACGATTACAACAGGCCATCAACTCAATTTGATGACTGGACCTTTGTATTTTTTATATAAAATAATCAGCACCCTTAATCTGTGTAAAACACTGAAAAAGGCGCACTCAGAATTTAATTTTGTGCCCATTTATTGGATGGCAACAGAAGATCACGATTTCGATGAAATTTCATTTTTTAATTTCAATCGAAAAAATTTCAAATGGGATCGTGAAAAAGCTGGAGCGGTTGGACGTTTTTCTTTGGATGGTTTGGAGCCTTTGTTTGCTTTACTCGAAAAGGAATTGGGTTCGTCGTCTTCTGCGCAAGAAATTAAAAATTTAATAAAAAAGAGTTATCTATCTTCTTCCTCGCTTACAGAAGCCACTCGTAAACTAGTGCATGAATTATTCCAGCCGGAAGGCTTGGTTATTCTCGATGGTGATGATCGTCCTTTGAAGCAGGTTTTTATTCCTAAGATGAAAGAAGAGTTACTTTCGAGTAGCTGCCAAACAGAAGTAGAAAAAACCATCAGTAAACTTCAATCGGAATATGATTCTGAATATGTGCCTCAAGTCAATCCGAGGGAAATCAACCTATTTTATCTAACAGATGCCGATCGCTTGCGTTTGGTTCGAACGCCAAATGGATTCGCAGATGCAGATAGCACCATGTCTTGGACTCAAACCGAATTGCTTCAAGAACTCCAAGAAACTCCTAATCGCTTTTCTCCTAATGTATTGATGCGTCCTTTATATCAAGAAACAATTTTACCTAATCTTTGCTATATCGGTGGAGGAGGAGAGTTGGCTTATTGGCTGGAATTAAAAACTTATTTTGAATCCCAAAAAGTGCCTTTTCCTATCTTATTGCACCGGAATGCTGCTGTGCTTGTACCTCGAAAACTGGCAGATAAAATAGAACGTTTACAATTAACTCCCACAGATGTTTTTTTAAAGCGTTCTTCTTTAATTAATAAAAAAGTACGTCAGATTAGTAATATCGATCTGGATCTTCAGCCCCTTAAAAAAACACTAGAAGAACAGTTTGTTCATCTAGAAAATTTGGTTTTAGAAACGGATGCTTCTTTTGAAGGAGCTGTTAAAGCACAACAAGTAAAACAATTCAAAGGAATTGATAACCTAGAACAACGTTTACTGAAGGCTCAGAAGCGCAAACTTGCTGATCAGGTACAACGTCTAACCCTACTGCATGACGCTCTTTTTCCGAATGAATCACTCCAAGAGCGAACGGTCAATTTTTCTGAATTTTACTTAGAATATGGAAGCGAAATCCTTTCTCTTTTATCGAAACAGCTTGATCCACTTTCCATGAAGTTTGATTGGATTATTTTAGACTAATTCTTTTTGCTAAAATTTCGTTGGAGTTTTTTCTGACCGAAGATTAAATTGTATTTTTGCGTATGGAAGAAAAAGTACTCATTTTAGACTTCGGATCGCAGTACACACAATTAATTGCACGTCGTGTCCGAGAGTTGTTTATCTATTGCGAAATACACCCGTATAACAATCCACCTCAAGACTTAAGCCCTTTTAAAGCGGTCATTTTATCCGGGTCTCCTTATTCCGTTCGCTCAGAAGATGCACCACATCCTGATTTATCTGGAATTCGTGGAAAACTGCCTTTACTTTCAGTTTGTTATGGAGCACAATATTTAGCACATTTTTCAGGAGGAAAAGTTAGTCCTTCGAATATTAGAGAGTACGGACGCGCCAATTTGTCTTTTGTAGCTTCAGACGAAGCTTTTTTCAATTCAATTGAAACGGGAAGTCAAGTATGGATGAGTCATAGTGATACCATAAAAGAATTACCAACAGGTGGGGTTCGACTAGCGAGTACCTCAGATGTAGAAAATGCTGCTTATCGAATAGCGGGTGAATCTACGTATGCGATTCAGTTTCATCCAGAAGTATATCATACAACCGACGGAAAACAATTGTTATCTAATTTCTTAGTTGATATTGCTGGAGTGAAACAAGACTGGACTCCAGATTCTTTTGTTTCAATGACTTTAGAGTCGTTGCGT
>PXYQ01000119.1 GCA_003023645.1 Candidatus Arcticimaribacter sp.
ACACATTATCTACTGAAGTAAAGGGATTGTCTCAGGTTCAGAGTGATCTTAGTGCTTTAAGTTCTCTTGTAGGGAATTTATCTACAGCTGTAGGTGCTCTTCCTGATCCTTCTACAAGTATTCAGGCAATTGCTACTGGTTTAGATGCTGCTACAACTCAAATCACTGCAATCGAAGCTGCTTTGGCTGATGGTGTTGCTAGTGCTGCTGATTTAGCTGCTATCGATTTATTAATCGATGCTGTTCAAGCTGATATTACTACTCTACTTTCTGAAAACGCTGCGATTAGTGTACCAATCACTATTGAGGATACAGAAACTCTTGAAAATGCACAAAAATTCATCAAAGTTGGTGAAGGTACACCTTCTGGATATTTACTTTCAGGTAACCTTACTGTAAACTACAATTCTACTACAGCTTCTTTAACTGCAGCAGAAAGAGTTACGGCAAACGAATTAACTGCAAAAATAATTTCTGTAACTGGAGACGTAGTAATTGATGGTGCTGTTAATCTTGCGGGATTAACTTACATCAATGGAAATTATACAATTAACGGTACAGAAGAGCCAGTGGATGCAACCGTAAGAAATATTTCAGGTAACCTTACAGTCGACGGTGAGTTAGGAGCTTTAGATTTATCTCACATCTCTACTGTTGGTAATGTAACGATCACTAACCCTGCTAGTGTTACTTCACTTAATTTAACTGCTTCTACTGGAGGTGATTTTAATACGGATGGTTCAGCTGCTGGAATTGCAGTATTTTCTGATGCTACAGGTGATATAACTATCGGTTCTGGTTTTGATATGAGTTCAGTTACTGCTAACAAATCTCTTGGTGCAATTACATTGAATCAAGCTGCTGCTGCTGCTGCTTTTGTAGTGAATGCTCCAAAGGCTGCTACTATTACTGCAAACGCTCTTGTTAGCGTTGTTAGTGCTACAACTATCACAGGTTCAACAACTACAAATGTATTCTTAAATGCATTAAAAACTTCAGGTGGTTCACTTTCAAATGCAACTAACAAACTTAATGAATTTCATTTCCCTGCATTAGTTTCAAGTGTTAGTGGAATCAATGTTGATGCTAAAACTGTAAATGCTGCAGGTTTGACAACTGTAGAAACAGTTGCTGCTGATTTTAATACATCTAATGCTGTTATTTTAACTTCACTTGTTGATGTAAAAGAAGTTTTAACACTAGCGACTGCGCCAGTTAATATTCCTCTTGCTCAATTTTCAGGAGCTGGTCTTTTAACTTCTGCTGCTACTACTGTTATTGTTGGTGGTGTTTCTGATGCGAATATGAATGAATTAGATGCTTCGCACGTATACCTTACATTAATGAATCAAAATGCTGATATTACTTTAGATGCAACAGAAAATGCAAACTTAGTAGAATTTACTGCTACTGCTTCTGGAACAGGTGCAACTATTGACTTTATTGGAACTGCTGCTCCTGCATTGGCTGTATTAACCATTAATGGTTTTGATACTTTTACTATGGCTGCTCAAGTTGCTCCAACAACACTAACAACAGTTACTACTGGTGGAACTATGAGAACTTTCAGTTCAATTGGTAATACTGGTCTTAGATCGTTAACAGTAGGACATACGTATGCTCCTGCCTATACTTCAGCTCAAATATTTGTTTTAACAGGTGCTATTGATACTGCTTTCACTTCTCTTGATTTAGCTTCAGTTGTTCGTCTTAAAGGGGCTACTATTACAGGTAATACATCTTTAGCAACTATTTTAGCTCCAGCTACTACAGATTTATTAACTGCTGGTGCCAATACTGGTGGTGCAGTTCTTTATACTGTATCAGACAATTCACTTACCGCTACTTATACTGCTGCTGTTGCTCCCGTAAGTAATGGTGTTACTAATACTGCTGCAATCCCTGTAAGAATTCAACAAGCTTCACTTTTATCTTGGAAAACTTACATTAATGCTAATACTACGTTGAATTCTACAACGTTTTCTTTAGATTATGATATATCTAATGGTGGTGTTGCTAACGATTTCAATGCTGATACTTCTGGTGGTGTTATTAATACTGCTGCTGAATTAGCTCTTATTGAATAATTCTTACACCTTTTAAGTTTTAAAAAACCCTCCAATTTGGAGGGTTTTTTTATATCCTTATTTTTCGTTAATTTCGTAAAAAATCTCTTTAATGAAAAGTTCCTCAATTAATTTTACCTCCTCGATTTTAATCGTTCTTTATATTCTAACAGGTACATTACCTAATCTCAATGCCATCGATATTTTGGCACCGCAATGGGTTTATCTTTGTTCTTTAAATATTTTGGTAGCAGTGTATCTTTTGTATAATAAAGACTCTTTTGCCTCTTTTTTTTCAGTATTATCTAAATCAAACTACTTTATTTTTTATGCTTTCTTTATTCTATGGGCAGCTCTTTCCTTTAGCTATGCCATAAATAAAGCGGAGACTATTATTAATTTCCCACGGTATTTTAATGTTTTTGTAGCAATAACTTTTGTTACCGTTTTGTTGTCCAAAATGCCGAACCGTTTTCACTTCATTAGTGTTGTTCTTACTTCTTTTTTATTCTTAGAGGTTAGTTTATATTACAATCAATTTATAGATCAAATAACTTCATCAGGTGCTTTTAATTCTATAGCTCTAAAAGGGTTTAGTGGCAACAAGAATATTGCAGCCGCATCTATAGTCGTCAAATTGCCTTTTGCTTTGTACCTTCTTACAACCCTTGAGAAGTTATGGGTTAAAATTGCCTTGTTTATACTACTTACGCTTAGTTATATCGCTTTGACCATCATTTATGCTCGTGCCGCTTTGTTAAGTTCAACGTTGATTATGATTCTCTTTGTTGTGTACCAAGTTTATGTTTTCTTTTTCAAAGGCCGTTCCCTTAAAAAACTAATTTCACATTCTGCCTTTATTCTATTACCTTTTCTAGTCGCTTTTTTTTCCAGTGAAGTATTGTCTTCAAATTTAAACACGAATTCTTATTCTGATCGAATTGAGACCATTGGGTTAACCAGACAGGCGTCTTCTGGTAGATTTGATTATTGGGAATCTGCATTTGAATCTTTTGTAGATAATCCAATTATCGGAAGTGGACTGGGTAATTTCAAAATCAAATCAATTTCTTATGGGGCTGAGTATATTCATGGCTATACGGTACCCTATCACGCACACAACGATTTTATACATACAGCTACTGAACTGGGTATTTTTGGTTTTATAGCATACCTTGGTTCTTTTCTGTTGCTTGCTTTTTATTTACTACAACTTTTTCAAAAGAGTAGCTCGCAAAAGCAATTGGGTTTTGTTCTCCTTTTTTTAGCCTTAGTAGGGTATGGCATGGATGCATTCTTCAATTTTCCTGTTGCACGACCCCTTATGCAATCTGCTCTAGCGCTCATTGTAGCTCTAATTGTTTCGGAATACTTGGACCTTTCCAATTCTTCGTTACCTTCCAATACTACAAAAGGTACAAATCGTAAGTATATAGTATCAATTTCTTTGATCACTTTAATTTTAATACCCTCGCTTATTGTTCATGTGATATCCTACCGCGCACTTACTCAACAAGGAGCGTTGTTATATGAATTCAACAACGGTAAATATAATATGACTTTAGCCCAATTGGACGAAATATCCAACGACTTTCCGAACTTGACGGAGACCGCCATGCCGATCAAAACAATGAAAGCCCGCTATTTTTATAACAACGGTTTGAAAGACCAGGCCTATGATTTGATTCGGGGTGGGATGAAAGATAATCCGTACATTCGTTTTAATGAGAATCTACTCGCACAGTTCTATTTCAACGACAAACAATATGATAGTTCGTATCATTATGCCAAAATCGCTTTTGATAATATCCCGAACAATATGCCGCATTTCAATTTGTATATGCAAAACCTAGTGGTTAAAAGAGATCGAGACGCCATGATCGCTGCCTATGATCGTGTTTTGCCAATCGTTCGTGGAGACACCAAAACGGCTCGAACAATTTTCCTACGTTCCATTGGCCAGGTTTCTAATGTTGGGGACCCGTATACGCTTCAAAAGGCTGAAGAGGCTTTCAAGTTATACCCTGATGATGATCAATTTTTTGAATTGTATCGAATTTTTACTTACGGACAACAAAACATTGTACAAGCTAAAGCGCTCTACAAAGAAGCAACTGAGTTTTATGGGCAAAAGAAATTTGAAGAAGCTGCAGCTACTTTTGTAAAAGCGTTAGATTTAGATTCTTTAGACCTTACTTATGCTTTGAATGCAGGCCTTTCTTTTTATGAAGCAAAGGATTTTGAAAATGCGATTCGCTATCTTAAAGTAACCGAAACTTCTCACAAAGATTCGCATAGGGAAAAAGCCATTCGTTATTTGGCTTTGTCCTATTACGCATCTGGACAGCAGCCACAGGCCTGTGCACAATTTATTAGACTGAAAGATCAGTTTCCTAAACGTATGTATGAGCAAGAATTTCAAAAATACTGTTTAGGCAAGTAGGTTAATTGATTTTTTTCAAGTACTTTTGGTACTTAGATTTAACAAATTAATAGTGCTTAATAAACTGATTACCTCAAAAACTCGTCTTCGCCTGCTGATAAAATTTTTTATTAGTCAGGCGAATCGTGGTTATTTGAATGGTTTAGCATCCGAATTTAACGAATCGACCAATTCCATTCGAAAAGAATTGAATCATCTCTCCGAAGCCGGTTACCTAGAAAAATATAAAGACGATAACAAAGTTGGCTACAAGGCCAATACAGCCCACCCCCTGTTCGATGTCCTTCAAAAAGTAGTGTATAAGCACCTAGGGCTAGAAGAGCTTGTAGATCGCGTTTTAGAGCGCATGGGCCCTGTGCAGCAAATACTTTTGACAGGAGATTATGCCAAAGGGCTTGATACAGGAACCATAGACGTTGTTTTAGTTGGAAAACAATTGAATACCGAATACATTGAGGCCTTGGAAGAAAAAGTTGAGGGTATTATCGAACGCAAGGTTAATTTTTATTTAACATCAAAGCCCAACCCAACTCAACGTACCGTTCTCTTGTATGAAAATGAACCCACTAGGAATAAAGTTGCTTTATGACTAAAAAGTACACCATAGGAATTATAGGGCTTGGCTATGTTGGCTTGCCTCTGGCAATAGCTTTCGCTGATCACTTCAATGTTGTAGGATTTGATATTAACCAACTGCGAGTATCGAACCTTAATCTAGGAATCGATAGTACGGATGAAGCTGATTTAAAGCTCTTACAAAAAGCGACAGAAAACAAACTACAATTGAGTTCCAATCTTCAAGATCTTGCTGCTTGTAATGTATACATCGTTACAGTTCCAACACCAATTACTCAGTTCAAAACACCAGATTTAACGTATTTGATATCCGCTTCAAAAATGATTGGAGGTTTGCTCAACTC
>PXYQ01000120.1 GCA_003023645.1 Candidatus Arcticimaribacter sp.
TACGTGCAATGGTATTTGCAATTAACGGGGTTTCGTGTAATGATTCGTAGTAAGCTGATTCTTCTTTAATTCCAGCAGCTACCATCGTATCAAAAGCAAGCTCTACTCCTGCTCTAACAAAAGCAACCATCAAAACACCATGGTCAAAGAATTCTTGTTCAGAAATTTCTTGATCTGTAACCTTTGTTTTTTCAAAAGCGGTTTCGCCAGTTGCAGCTCTCCAGCCCAAAAGATTTTTATCATCATTTGCCCAGTCTTCCATCATTGTCTTAGAGAAGTGACCCGACATAATATCATCCATATGTTTATGGAACAAAGGCTCCATAATTTCTTTTAACTCTTCAGAAAGCTCAAATGCTTTTACTTTCGCAGGATTAGAAAGACGATCCATCATGTTCGTGATTCCACCGTGTTTGAGGGCTTCGGTAATCGTTTCCCATCCGTACTGAATTAATTTAGCGGCGTAAGCTGGCTCAATTCCTTGTTCAATCATTTTGTCAAAACACAAAATCGAACCGGTTTGTAACACACCACATAAGATGGTTTGTTCTCCCATTAAATCAGACTTAACCTCAGCAACAAAAGAAGATTCTAAAACACCTGCGCGATGACCACCTGTAGCAACAGCATATGCTTTTGCTTGAACTAGCCCATGACCTTGTGGGTCATTTTCAGGATGAACTGCTATAAGGGTTGGCACACCAAAACCTCTTTTATATTCTTCTCTTACTTCAGAACCAGGACACTTAGGTGCTACCATAATAACGGTAAGATCTTCACGAACCTGTGTTCCTTCTTCAACGATATTGAACCCATGAGAATAAGAAAGTGTTGCTCCTTTTTTCATTAAAGGCATCACGGCTTGAACAACAGGCGTATGATTTTTATCCGGAGTAAGGTTGATAACAACATCTGCATCAGGAATCATTTCTTCATAACTACCAACAGAAAACTTATTGTCTACTGCGTTTTGATACGAAGCTCTTTTTTGATCAATTGCACCTTGACGTAAAGCATACGCTATATTCAATCCAGAATCGCGCATATTCAAGCCTTGGTTCAATCCTTGTGCACCGCAACCAACGATTACAATTTTTTTACCTGCTAAAGCTTCAATTCCATCTTCAAATTCTGAAGCATCCATGAATCTACATTGTGCAAGTTGGTCGAGTTGATTTCTTAGTGATAGTTGGTTAAAGTAATTTGCCATTGTGATTAATTTAGTCTTTATTTTGTTGGTTAAATGAGTTAAGAATCTCTGAGATTCCCATCTTTTCTTTAGTAATTGATATTCTTCCCGAGCGAACAAACTGCAACAAGCCGTATGGAGCTAGTGCTTCTCGAAGCTCTTCAGTTTCATCACGAAAACCAGTTTTTTCAATAACAAAATATTCTGGTGAAACGGTCACAATATTAGCGTGACTGTCTTTTATCATATTTTGAATTTGACGTTCTTCGAACAAAGAACTTGATTTTACTTTATATAATGCTGATTCTTGAAAAATAGTTTCTTCGTCAGTGTGATAATACGCCTTAATTACATCAATCTGTTTTTCAATTTGCTGTGTAATTTTTTTCACTCCTGTTTCTGTCATACTAACAACAATGATGAAACGGAACACATCGGGGATTTCGGACTGTGAAGTAGAAAAACTAATAAAGTTGATATGTCTTTTTAGGAAAATAGCAGATACTCGGTTCAGTAAACCAATATTATTTTCCGTATAAATGGATATGGTGTATTTTGTGAATTCGCTCATTATTTCAATCGTATATCGGAAACCGAGGCACCCGTAGGTATCATCGGAAACACATTAGCTTCTTTTTCTACACATACTTCGAGAAAATAAGGTTTATCTGATGCAATCATAGTTTCGATAGCACGATCTAAATCTTCTCGTTTACTTACGCGTTGTGCGTCTATGTGATATCCTTTTGCAATGGTCACAAAATCTGGATTGGTCATTTCGGTAGATGCATATCGTTTGTCAAAAAACAATTGTTGCCATTGACGTACCATCCCCAAATAATCATTGTTTAGCACAACAATTTTGACGGCAGTTTTATTCTGAAAAATAGTTCCTAATTCCTGAATGGTCATTTGGTATCCACCATCTCCAATAACAGCAACTACTTCTCGATCTGGAGCTCCCATCTTAGCACCTATTGCTGCTGGTAATGCAAAACCCATGGTGCCTAGACCACCAGAGGTAACATTACTTTTAGATCGAACAAACTCGGCATATCGACAAGCAATCATTTGATGTTGTCCTACATCAGTAACAATTACGGCATCTCCTTTTGTGTATTTATTAATTCCAACGATTACCTCACCCATGGTCAAGCCATCTTTAGTTGGTAAGGTATCTCCATTGATAACTTCTTTGATTTCAATTGCCATATGATCAGCAAAAAGCTGTTTCCAATCGGCATATTCTTCGTGTTTAACCAAGCTAGTAAGCTGAGCAAGACTTTCTCTACAGTTTCCTAAGACTGGAAAATCTGCTTTTACATTCTTACTGATTTCAGCGGGGTCGATCTCTAAATGAACAACAGTTGCTTGTTTTGCATAGGTTTCTAGGTTACCAGTAACACGATCATCAAATCGCATTCCAATGGCAATCAAAACATCGCATTCATTGGTTAAAACATTTGGGCCATAGTTCCCATGCATACCAACCATTCCAAAATTAAGCGGGTGTTTGGTAGGAAGAGCAGAAAGACCAAGAATAGTCCATACTGCTGGAATTCCAGAAGTTTCAACAAAGGCTTTGAATTCTTCTTCCGCTTTACCAAGAATAATGCCTTGTCCCCAAATAATCATGGGTTTTTTCGCCTTATTTATTGCTTCAGCTGCAGCTTCTACTTGTTTTGGATCAAGGGTTGGAGTTGGTACATAACTTCGAACACCTTTGCATTTTTCGTATGAATAATCGAATAACTCAAACTGTGCATCTTTAGTAATATCGATGAGTACAGGTCCAGGTCTTCCAGATCGGGCAATATAAAATGCCTTAGCCATGATCTCAGGAATTTCGCTTGCTTTGGTAATTTGATAATTCCATTTAGTTACTGGAGTAGAAATACCAATGATATCCGTTTCTTGGAAAGCATCAGATCCTAGTAAGTGAGATGCAACTTGTCCGGTTATACACACCATGGGTGTAGAATCGATTTGCGCATCTGCAATACCAGTAACTAAGTTCGTAGCGCCAGGTCCAGAAGTAGCCATTGCAACTCCAACTTTACCTGAAGTACGGGCGTACCCCTGTGCAGAATGCGTAGCTCCTTGTTCGTGTCTTGTTAGAATGTGTGTTAAATCATCACTGTATTTATACAATTCATCATAAATAGGCATGATAGCGCCTCCTGGGTACCCATAGATTAAATCTACTCCTTCTGCCAAAAGGCAACGGATAACAGCTTCTGCTCCAGAAATGGGGTTGTTTGCTTGATTTTCCATATTAAAATTCGTCCGTAACACAACCTTCTGAAGCTGTAGAAACGTTTTTAATGTATTTATATAAAACCCCACGTTGAAATTTGTAAGCTGGTTCTTTCCAATTCGCTTTTCTAGAAGCCAATTCTTGATCGCTTACCATAACGTTAAGGGTGTTGCTTTCTGCATTTATCTCGATAATATCACCGTTTTCGATCAGTCCAATAGCGCCACCAGTTTGTGCTTCAGGCACAATATGACCTACAACAAAACCATGGGTTCCTCCAGAAAATCGTCCATCCGTAATCAGAGCAACATCTTTACCTAAACCTGCGCCCATAATGGCAGCAGTTGGTTTCAACATTTCAGGCATTCCTGGCCCACCTTTTGGGCCTTCGTAACGAATGACTATGACTTCTCCTTTCTGAACTTCTCCTCTTCCAATTCCGTCATTGGCATCGTATTCACTATTATAAACTCGTGCTGGACCTTTAAAAATCAATCCTTCTTTTCCTGTTATCTTAGCAACAGAACCACCTGTTGCTAGGTTTCCTTTTAGAATACGAATGTGTCCACTCGCCTTAATTGGATTACTGACAGGGTGTATTAAATCTTGACCCTCTTTAAGGTCTTGAACATCCGCTAAATTTTCTGCTAAAGTTTTACCAGTAACGGTAAGACAATCTCCGTGAAGCATTCCCTCTGCAAGCATAAACTTTAACACAGCTGGAACTCCACCAACATTGTGTAGGTCTTCCATCAGATATTTACCACTTGGTTTTAAGTCTGCTAAAAAAGGTGTCTTATCCATCAACAATTGGAAATCATCCAACGTAAATTCAATTTGAGCAGCTTTAGCAATAGCAAGAAAATGAAGTACAGCATTGGTAGAACCACCTAAAACAGCTACCAAACGAATTGCGTTTTCTAGTGATTTTTTTGTTACAATATCAGAAGGCTTTATGTCTTGTTCTATCAGATGACGTAATGCAGCTCCTACACGTTCGCATTCTTCTTTTTTATCAGAACTTACCGCGGGGTTTGATGAGTTATAAGGCAAAGCCATACCTAAGGCTTCGATGGCAGAAGCCATTGTGTTTGCAGTGTACATACCACCACAAGCCCCAGCTCCTGGACAAGCTTTTTTAACAACTTGCTTGAATTCAGATTCATCCATAGTTCCGGCAACCTTCTCACCCCAAGCTTCAAAAGCCGAAACAATATCGAGCTTTTTATCTTTATGACACCCAGGTGCAATGGTACCTCCGTATACTAAAATTGAAGGGCGATCCAAACGTAACATAGCCATTAAAGCGCCAGGCATATTTTTATCACAACCAACAACGGTAACCAAAGCATCATACGACATTGCTTGAACTACAGTTTCCATAGAATCAGCAATTACATCTCTTGATGGAAGTGAAAAACGCATTCCGGGCGTACCCATAGAAATTCCGTCACTTACACCAATGGTATTGAAAATCAAACCAACCAAATCAGAAGCCTGAACTCCTTTCTTGATATCGACTGACAAATCATTGAGGTGCATATTACATGGATTCCCTTCATAACCAGTTGAAGCAATACCGATTAGCGGCTTCTTAAAGTCCTCGTCGGTCAATCCTATAGCATGTAACATAGCTTGCGCAGCTGGCTGCGTTGGATCCTGAGTTACTGCTTTACTAAACTTATTATATTCCATCGTATTTTTAAATCTAATTCGAATTTATAACACTTAAAAAAAGGCAAAGAACTATTTTTTAAAATACGCCCTAAATCCAAATCCTTATATTATTTTTAATTAACTGAATAAAAGCGTATTAATATCATGAAATTAACGACATTCAACATTAATTTTTACTTTAAATTAAGTTGGAAATAAAAGAAATTTATATCATTAATACCACCCTGAATCTTGCTTTTATTGAAT
>PXYQ01000121.1 GCA_003023645.1 Candidatus Arcticimaribacter sp.
GCTGTCTGAATTTCATGACTACCCATATTGCTGGTCATGATGACGATGCTATTTTTAAAGTCTGCTAATCGTCCTTTATTATCCGTAAGTCTTCCTTCGTCTAATACTTGGAGAAGTATGTTGAACGTGTCGGGATGTGCTTTTTCGATTTCGTCCAAAAGTATGACCGAATAGGGTTTTCGTCTCACCGCCTCCGTTAGCTGTCCACCTTCATCATAGCCCACATATCCAGGAGGAGCACCTACCAAACGACTAACTGCATGGCGCTCTTGATATTCACTCATATCGATACGGGTGATGTTACTCTCATCATCAAAAAGTACTTCTGCCAATGCCTTTGCCAATTCGGTTTTCCCAACCCCTGTCATACCCAAGAAGAGAAAACTCCCAACGGGCCTATTTTGATCTTGTAAGCCTGCACGACTTCTTCGAATAGCGTCACTAACAGCTGCTACAGCTTTCTCTTGCCCAATCAATCGATGGTGGATATGGTCTTCTAAATGCAGTAACTTTTCCTTTTCGGTTTGTACCATTTTACTAACTGGGATTCCAGTCCATTTGGCTACAATTTCAGCAATATCTTCATAGGTAACCTCTTCTTTAATTAAAGGATCACATTCTTGAAAGCCAGTTAGAACGCGTTCTAATTTCTTTATTTTTTCTTCTGCTTCCTGTAGTTTTCCATAGCGGATTTCTGCAACAGAAGCGTAATCTCCATCTCGCTCGGCACGATCGGCTTGCGATTTTAAATTTTCAATAGCAACTTTTGATTGTTGCACAGACTCTATTACTTCTTTTTCCTGACTCCACTGGGTAAAGATTGTATTTCGAGCTTCTCGTAATTCACTCAATTCTCTGTTGAGCTGTTTGATTTTTCCTTCATCCTGCTCGCGTTTAATAGCAACTAACTCGATTTCAATTTGCCTGATTTTTCGATCAAGATTATCTAGTTCTTCTGGTTTTGAATTTATTTCCATACGAAGTTTGGAAGCAGCTTCATCCATCAAATCAATCGCTTTGTCAGGTAAGAAGCGGTTGGTTATGTAACGATCTGAAAGCGACACAGCCCCAATAATCGCCTCATCTTTTATACGCACCTTATGATGTGTTTCGTACTTCTCTTTAATGCCTCGCAAAATGGATATTGCACTCTCTATATCGGGTTCATCCACTAAAACTTTTTGAAAACGACGCTCCAAAGCTTTATCTTTTTCAAAATATTTCTGATATTCATCAAGAGTTGTGGCTCCAATAGCTCGTAATTCTCCTCGTGCTAAAGCAGGTTTCAGAATATTTGCAGCATCCATAGCGCCTGCTCCTCCTCCAGCTCCCACGAGCGTATGTATTTCATCAATAAACAAAACCAAATCTCCATCACTATTGACAACTTCCTTAATAACAGATTTTAAGCGTTCCTCGAATTCCCCTTTGTATTTTGCCCCTGCAATCAAAGCGCCCATATCCAAAGCAAAAATCTTTTTACCCTTTAAGTTTTCAGGAACATCACCATCAATAATTCGATGCGCTAAACCCTCTGCAATTGCAGTTTTTCCAGTTCCGGGTTCTCCAACCAAAATGGGGTTATTCTTTGTGCGTCGACTTAAAATCTGCAACAAACGGCGAATTTCTTCATCCCTTCCAATTACAGGATCAAGCATACCACTTTTCGCAAGTTCATTTAAATTTTTAGCATATTTATTCAATGCATTATAGGATTCTTCAGCTGTAGAGGAAATGACATTTTCTCCTTTTCGAAGTTCTTGTATTATTCCTTCTAAATTTTTCTTGGTAATTCCTTGATCTTTTAGCATACGCCCCACAGAACTATCCGACTCAAATAGAGCCATAAACAGATGTTCGGTAGCAACAAATTCGTCTTGTTGATCTTTGGCGATTTTAAGCGCATTCATGAGCGTTTGCGAAGCTTTTTTAGAGATCATTTGTTCTCCGCCTTTTACCTTTGAGAAGCTTTTTAAAACCTTTGCATTATGCTGTTTGATTAAAGACTCATCTACCTGTAATTTTTTAAAAATATAAGGCAAGACATTGGTGTCAACTTCTAGCATACCCTGAAAAAGATGCTCATTTTTAATGTGTTGATGCTCATTTTCAAAAGCATATTGTTGAGCTGCTTGAACAGATTCTTGTGATTTTAAAGTGAAATTATTAAAATTCATAGCTTTTTTATTTACCCCATTCAAAAGTTATTCCATTATGATTCAGGTGACTAGTTGTCTGTTTTCAAGTCAATTTGACATATAAATTATTTTTATCCTTTCAAAAGCCATAGTTTTGACTTGCCCAATAAAGTAGAGACCGCTCATTATTACAAAATCATGAACATTAAAAAACAACCCATACTACTATTCGTTATACTGCTGATTTGCAGTATATCACTTCAAGCGCAAACAAAAAAAACACTTCCAAAATCTACATTAATAATTCCGCCAAAACAGGTAGTACGTATAGACTATCCTTACATGAAAGGGTTTACAGTAAAATTATGGAATAAATCCAAGCTTGAATTAGGAGTATCTGCCCGTGAGCATCATACAGATTCTCTTAGCAAGGGGTTTGGATTGAACAAAGGTTCTTTTGCAACTATACAAGTTGCAGATAAACACTATTTACAATTAGAAAATCGTTTCATTGCTCCACTTAAAGTAGAATATACCCTTTTTAAAACAGGCCCAGGGAAGAAAAAGAAAACGGTTGTGGATCGCACTGTTGGTTTTTATTTGGTGAATACCACAGCGCAAACCCTCCCCATTTTAATTCCCGGAATTATGAATCCAAAATTGACTCCCTTTTCTCAAAGTGGAGTAGAATTGCCTTGGGGACAAAAAATACTTCTAAAAACACCCGGTAAAGACTTACTGCTGCTTACCGTTTCAGATACTATTCGCAAAGGAGCTCGAATCGATGTAGCCGATTTGATTGATGTAGCTTTGAATCAGTAAATTGATTTAAAAATATAAGGCATCTAGTAACGGCTTACTTTTAGTTGTTTCTTGGTGTAAGCAATTCTTCTCGACGCTTTTCTCATTATAATATTTACTAAATCATCGGGAGTACTCCCAAGAGAGCCCCGTACTTTTTTATGATAGTTAATTAACAACTGACCATCAGAACCATTATAAATAAACATATTAACTATGGCTGTATTTGTAGTTCCCCAAAAGCCAATTAACAGACCTAAAGCAACTGAGGCTCCTTCTGACATTGGCTTATTAGTGTTTAAATCCCCCATAATAACTGCGTCTACATTAAGAATCTGTGCTAATTCTGCTGGAGAATATTTACCGAATTGGTCAATTGAAATGGATTGTTTAGATAAAATTGAATTTGTTAGAGATATGTCCTGAATATTGATTGCTAAAGTTCCTCTTCCTTTTCGTTTTAAAAACCATGAATACATGGATCTTTGAATTGAATAACTTTCAGACTCTTCAAGCTTTTCAATATCAGAAGTTGAAAGCTCTTTCATTTGTTTTGGTCTTAGCTTAACTGAAGCATTAAAAGGTAAAATTGCGATTACTTTATGGTCCGCTGCAATTTGATCAAATTGTGGGTTTTCGTAAAGACTCGTTTGACCATAACTAAGAAAGGAAGTCAATAGGATTACAGATAGGATAAGTCGTTTTTTCATATTAATACGATTTATGTTTATTATGGTTTGTACAAATAATAAAAGTGAGGGAATATATTCCTAGATTAAAGCAGGTGTTTTCTAAGCATGTGAATGTAAGTTAATCATATTACCTTCTGTATCTTCAAATACAGCCATATAGCCAATCTCTGGAGTTATCTGTGTTTTCTCTTGTACAATCTTCCCTCCTGCTGTTTCAACTCGACCAAGGATGTCATTAAGATCAGGATCGCCATTGAGGTATACTTTAATACCATCTGCATTGGGTCGGTAGTCCTTCCCTAAAACAATCGCACCCGAAATGCCACCTTGTTCTGGATCTGAAGGTAGGATTCCCATTTTATAAGGTCCCATTTCCATTACCTCCATTTCGTAGGCATAAAGTGTTGAGTAAAATGTTTTCGCGCGATTGAAATCGAGTACTGGGATTTCAAACCAGTTAATTGAGTGGATTTGATTTTTCATGATTTATATAAGATTTGAGTTACTTCAAATATAAATAAAAAAATAAAACCCTCAAATTGAGGGCTTTATTAGGTCTTATAAAAATGTTTTTAAAATTAGTCACGTGTCAATTTACGGTACTGAATTCGCTTAGGCATAAGATCCTTTCCTAAACGTTTTTTCTTATTCTCCTCGTAATCGGAATAGGAGCCTTCGTAGAAATACACTTGTGAATCCCCTTCAAAAGCAAGGATGTGCGTACAAATACGATCCAAGAACCACCGGTCGTGAGAAATAACGACAGCACAGCCAGCAAAATTCTCCAAGCCTTCTTCAAGTGCTCGTAATGTGTTTACATCCAAATCATTGGTAGGCTCATCTAAAAGCAAAACATTTCCTTCTTCTTTTAGTGTCATTGCCAAATGCAGTCGGTTACGCTCTCCCCCGGAGAGAGTTGATACTTTTTTATTTTGATCGCTTCCACTGAAATTAAAACGGCTTAGAAAAGCTCTCGAATTGATCTGTTTTCCGCCCAGCATAATGAGTTCTTGTTCATCACTAAAATTGGACCATATCGATTTTTCTAAATCAATATTGGAATGCGATTGATCCACATAAGCAAGTTTGACAGTTTCTCCTACCGAAAAACTTCCTCCATCTGGAGTTTCTTCTCCCATGATCATTCTGAAAACTGTAGATTTACCAGCACCATTCGGCCCAATAACACCAACAATTCCTGCTTGAGGTAAGTTGAATGATAGATCATCATAAAGCAATTTATCGTCAAAGGCTTTCTTTACTCCTTTAGCTTCAATTACATTAGTTCCAAGACGTGGACCGTTGGGTATGAAAATCTCTAACTTTTCTTGAGTCTTTCCTTGATCTTGACTCACTAGTTTATCATAGTTCGACAAACGCGCCTTTTGTTTACTTTGACGTCCCTTAGGAGCCATGCGTACCCATTCCAATTCACGTTCCAATGTCTTCTGACGCTTCGATGCAGTTTTCTGCTCCTGCGCCATACGCGTAGATTTTTGCTCTAACCAAGAAGAGTAATTCCCTTTCCAAGGAATACCCTCACCACGATCAAGCTCCAGAATCCAACCAGCAACATTATCTAAGAAATACCGGTCATGTGTTACTGCAATTACGGTTCCTTTGTATTGTGCCAAATGGTGCTCTAACCAATGTACCGATTCTGCATCCAAGTGATTGGT
>PXYQ01000016.1 GCA_003023645.1 Candidatus Arcticimaribacter sp.
TCTTAAAGCAACAACATTAGGGTAGTTTTGATATTTAGTATATTGTCTTAAGCCTGCAATCATTCCTTTAAGTTGAGCACCGTCAGCAAAAGATACAATAGCTTCTTTTCCTTTTGAGTTGATTTTTTCAATCGCATCAAACAAGTACAATTGCGTCATATCAATTTGATTCTTTTGAGAATCTAAACCAAAGCGTTCGCAATTCTTCTCTGTTCTTAGGATTGCCGATTCAATCATATAAATCTCGATTAGGATATCAGAAAGTGCAAGAATAATTTGTTGTTCCTTATCGAATTTTGGACCAAACTTTTGGACTGCTGCTCCTGTAATCATCAGCATTGCTTTTTTAAGGTTTTGAAGTAAACTCTTTTCTTCTGCAAAAAATGCATTGGATAGTTCTGTCTTTGGAATTCCTTCCATCAACTCCTGTCCAACCTTTGTGGCCGCAGACATTAAATCGATTTCTCCTTTAAATCCTTTTTTCAATAGCATTCCTACACAAAGCATGCGGTTAATTTCGTTCGTCCCTTCGTAAATTCGAGCGATACGAGCGTCTCTCCAAGCCATTTCCATAGGTGCATCAGCCGAGAAGCCCATTCCACCATAAATCTGAATTCCTTCGTCTGTACAGTCTTGTGCTTTCTCAGAAACCGAAACTTTGAGGATAGAACATTCAATAGCAAATTCTTCTACTCCTTTGAGTTCTGCTTCTTGATGTGATAATCCTTGTTCAAGTAATTGTGCTATTTTTTCTTCGATATCAAAAGCTGCTCGATAACTAGCCGATTCACTTACATATGTATTTGTTGCCATTACGGCAAGCTTTTGCTGTATAGCACCAAACTGGGCTATTGGAGTTTTAAATTGAACACGCTCTGTAGCGTATTGTGTTGCAAGAGTCGTAACTCTTCTCTGTGCTTCTAAACAGGCAGCAGCAAGCTTTATACGCCCAACGTTTAAGGCGTTCATACCGATCTTAAAGCCATCGCCACGACCAGCCAACATGTCTTCAACAGGAACTTTAGTTTCGTTAAAAAATACTTGACGAGTAGAAGAAGCTTTGATCCCCAATTTATTTTCTTCCTCACCTAAAGTAATTCCGTTTTCTAAATCTTTCGGTACAATAAACCCTGTAATGTTTTTATCATCCCCTATACGTGCAAAAACAATGAAGATATGAGCAAATCCTGCGTTCGAGATCCACATTTTTTGACCTGTAATCTTGTAGTGTGTTCCGTCCTCAGATAATACAGCTTTTGTTTTCCCTGAATTTGCATCAGATCCGGCTCCGGGCTCTGTCAAACAGTATGCTCCAAACCATTCACCAGTTGCAAGTTTACTTACATATTTTTGCTTTTGCTCTTCATTACCATAAAGTGTAATGGGCATTGTCCCAATTCCTGTATGTGCTCCAAAGGCGGTTGAAAAAGATCCATTGGCACCTGAGATATAATCGCAAACCAACATGGTAGAGGTAAAAGGCATACCAAGACCATTATAAGCTTCTGGTACAGCCACACCTAAGAAACCAAGACCGCCAGCTTTTGCCATCATGTCTCGTGTTAAATCATAATCCTTTTGCTCGAAACGCTCTCTGTTTGGAACGATATCTCGATCTACAAACTCTTGCACAGATTCCTTCATCATGAGTTGTTCCTCACTAAAATCTTCTGGAGTAAAAACCGTATTAGCTGCTGTTTCGTTGACTATAAAGCCACCACCTTGTGATATGTTTTTAATTTCTTCCATTTGGTTTAACTTAGATTATTTAATAGTAATTAGTTCGTTGTGTTCTACTTTAGATTTGATGAATTCCGTTACTTCGAAAAAATGCTTCATTTTCTCTTCATCCATATTGTCGATAATGGAATTGTTAAACTCGATCACCGTTTGTTTTGAAATATCTCTTTTTTCCTTTCCTTGCTCGGTTAGGTATATCAATACACCGCGTCCATCATTTGGATTGGGTTTGCGTTCTATATAGCCACGCTCTTCCATTGAATTCAGTATTCTTGATAAACTTGTGGGTTCCATTCCCATTTTTGGGCCTAGAGCAGTCGATGGGGTTCCTTCCGCATCAATAGAAAGTAAGGTAAAGCCCATGGCCATGGTAGAGTCATAAGCTGCGGCCTTCTCATTATACATATTGGTTATCAACTGCCAAGTTGTTTTCAATGCGTATTCTATTGTTATCGGTTTCAATTGCGTTTATTTATTTTTCAAATATATACAAATTTACTATGCACGCATAATTATGTATGCATAATTATGCGTGCATAGTAAAACTTTAACAAAAAGCCCCTCAAAAGAGGGGCTAAAGTTTAGGAGTAAATTTTATCGAAGAGTTCTTTGTAACGCTCTTTCACAACTTTACGTTTAACTTTCATAGTAGGAGTAAGGTGTCCTAATTCAATACTCCACAATTCAGGAGTGAGTTCAAATCGCTTCACTTGTTCCCATTTCCCAAAAGTTGGGTTGTACTCATTAATGTCTTCTTGTATTGCATCGATAACCTCTTGACTAGAGCAGATTGCATCCATTGTAGGTTCTATATTCAGTTTTTGAGCCTTGATCCAAGTGTGAATATGGTCAAATGCAGGTTGAATAAGTGCAGCCGGCATCTTTTGCCCTTCTCCGATTACCATGATTTGCTCAATGAACAAGGATTGTTTCATTTTGTTTTCAATCAGCTGAGGAGCAATATACTTTCCTCCAGAGGTTTTGAATAATTGTTTTTTACGATCGGTAATTTTAAGAAAACCTTCTGCATCAATCTCTCCAATATCGCCGGTATGGAAATATCCATTCTGAATTACTTCCGCGGTTTTCTCCTCGTCTTTGTAATACCCCTGCATAATATTTGGACCTTTACATAAGATTTCACCATCGGCAGCAATTTTAAGCTCAACATTTTCTATTGCTTTTCCAACACAACCGAATTTTAGGCCTCGGTTATTGAGATCACTAACGGTTAAAACAGGCGAGGTTTCTGTCAACCCATAACCCTCACAAATTGTTATCCCTGCTGCGCTAAAAACACGAGCCAAGCGTGGCTGCAATGCTGCACTACCCGAACTTATGGTGTGGAGGTTACCTCCTAATGCTGCTTGCCATTTTGAAAAGATCAACTTGCGAGCAATTTTTAATTTCAATTCGTACACGAAACCATTCGCCCCATAAGGTTCATATTGTAATCCGAGGTCAACTGCCCAGTAGAATAGTTTTTGTTTAATTCCGTCTAATTCAGCACCTCGAGCATAAATTTTATCGTATACCTTTTCTAGTAAACGTGGAACGGCAGTCATGAAATATGGCTTTATCTCTTGAAGGTTTTCAGAAATCTTTTCAATAGATTCAGCAAAATATATTCCAATACTTTGGTAGTAGTATACATAAAGGATAACGCGTTCATAAATATGACAAACGGGTAAAAAGCTTAATGCATGTGTTTCACCAGCTTCAAGCGGTAACCTTTTGGAGCTAGAAATAACATTGGATACAATGTTATGATGGCTGAGCATTACTCCTTTTGGAACGCCCGTTGTTCCAGAGGTATAAATTATTGTAGCAAGATCTTCAGCTGCAACAGCTGCTTTGGCACTAACAACCAATTCTTGTGTTTCTTCGTCTTGCTCTTCACTTAAAAGAGTCGTCCAAGACGGACAATCTTGTATGTCATCAAAAGAGTATACTTCCTTTAAATCCGGAATGTCTTTTCGAACAGTGTTGAGTTTGTCTAGTACTTCAATATCAGAAACAAAACAGTATTGACTTTCCGAGTGGTTTAATACATATTGGTATTCAGGAGCTGTAATCGTAGGGTATATCGGAACAGTAACAGCACCAAGCTGTAAAATCCCGAGGTCCATTATACACCATTCGGTTCTATTGTTTGTCGAAATTAGAGCGACTTTATCTCCTTTTCTAACACCCATTTTTATGAGTGATCGACTTACTTGCTGTACTTTTTGATAAAAATCTTCTGTTGAAAGACTCTCCCAAGCACCGTTATATTTTGTCGTTACACATTTTTCTAGCGGGATGTTATTTCTCTGAATTTCTATAAATTCAAATAATCTGGTTGGTTTCATTGCGTAAAATTAGTTACTAAATGTACCCAAATATTTCGAAACAATACTAGTATTAGTAACTACAATGAGATATCAATAAGATTTATTTATTTTTCAACCAAGTATAAGCATTGTTAAAGGTCATCATCCATGGTGATACTTCATCGTTGCGATCATCAGCATAATGCCCCCAATTCCATGGGAAAGTAGAACGTTCTAAATGCGGCATCATCACTAAATGACGTCCATCATCACTACAGAGCATAGCAGTGTTGTAGTCCGATCCGTTTGGGTTTGCAGGATAAGCATTATATGCGTACTTCGCAGGAATCTGATAGTTTTCTTCTGCTTGTGGTAAAATGAATTTCCCTTCCATATGTGCAGACCAAACCCCAAGAGTACTTCCTTCGAGACCTTTTAGCAATATGGAGCTACTTTCTTGTAGGGTTACACTGGTGAATGTACATTCGAATTTGCCTGAATCATTAGGAATCATTTTAGGTTTTTCAAGATGATCAGGTGTAATTAAACCTAACTCGACAAATAACTGACATCCATTGCAAACTCCAAGTGATAGCGTGTCTGGTCGAGCAAAGAAATTATCTAAAGCGTTCTTCGCTTTTTCATTGTATTTAAAAGCACCTGCCCATCCTTTGGCTGATCCTAAAACATCTGAATTTGAAAAACCTCCAACGGCAACGATGAAATTAATATCTTCTAAAGTTTCTCTTCCTTCGATAAGATCTGTCATGTGAACATCACGAACATCAAAGCCTGCGATGTGCATGGCATAGGCCATTTCTCTTTCAGAATTACTTCCTTTTTCTCGAATAACGGCAGCCTTAATTTTGGTTTTGGGTGTTGCATTCAACTTTCCGGTAAAGTCTTTTGGGAATTTAAAGTGAAGCGGTTGTTTGTCTGTGTTTTCGTAACGAGCAGAAGCACACGTTTTTTCCGTTTGCTCAGCATCTAATAATGCTGATGTTTTTGCCCAGGTTTTGCGCAATTCTTCAATCGATAATACAGCTTCGAAGTCAAAGTTCTTGACCGTAAGTTGAGCATTTGAACGAACAGTTCCAATTGCTTTACAGTCGATGTTTGCAGCTCCAAAATGAGCAGTTAAATCTGTTTTTGATTGAAGTAAAATTCCAATTTTCTCTGAAAATAAAATTCGAACAATATCTTCTTCACCTAAAGTTGTAAGATCGAGATCAAGGCCAATTCCTAGGCTTGGAAAACAAAGTTCCAGAAGGGAAGTGATTAACCCTCCAGATCCGATATCATGTCCAGCGCTAATCGTTTTATTTTGAATTAATTCTTGAAGCATATTGAATGCCTTGGCAAAGTAGGAAGCATCTTTTACGGAAGGCACTTGAGTTCCGATAGCATTTCTAGTTTGAGCAAAAGAAGAACCCCCTAAGTGAAATTCACTTTGTGATAAGTCTAAATAGTATAAGTCGCCTCCATTCGGAGTTAAAACAGGTGTGATTATATTGGTTACGTCAGCACATTCTCCTGCTGCCGAAATGATTACTGTTCCTGGAGCTTTTACTTCTTGATCTTTATATTTTTGTTTCATGGAAAGGGAGTCCTTTCCAGTAGGGATGTTGATTCCTAAAGCGATTGCAAACTCAGAACAGGCTTCTACTGCCTGATAAAGACGTGCATCTTCCCCAGGATTATTACACGGCCACATCCAGTTTGCCGAGAGAGAAACGGAAGTTAGTCCATTGGCCAAAGGGGCCCACACAAGGTTGGTTAGCGATTCTGCGATGGCGTTAATACTTCCTGCTTTCGGGTCAATAAGTCCTGTTAAAGGCGAATGACCAAGTGAGGTAGCTACACCGCTTGTTCCAGTATAATCAAGCGCCATAACGCCACAATTACTCAACGGAAGTTGAAGTGCTCCCACACATTGTTGTTGTGCAACTCTACCCGTTACACAGCGGTCTACTTTGTTCGTAAGCCAATCCTTACAGGCAACTGCTTCAATTTGTAGTACTTGATCTATATAGGTGTTCAAGTCAGCAGTAGTATATTCAATTTCTTTAAAATTTGCAGTTTGTGATTGATCCTGCATGAGGGTTTTTGGAGAACTTCCAAAAAGAGCACTCAAGTCGAGATCAATGGGAGTTTCTTTTGTTTTTTCTGAGTGGAAAGAAAAGTGCTTATCATCAGTCACAACACCAACATCATAGAAAGGAGCACGTTCTCTTTGTGCAATTTTCTCTAGAATATGCGCATCTTTTTCAGATAAAATAAGACCCATTCGTTCCTGAGACTCGTTTCCAATAATTTCTTTTGCCGATAGGGTAGGGTCACCAAGCGGAAGTTTGTCAATATCAATTGCTCCCCCTGTTTCTTCTACAAGTTCAGAAAGGCAGTTCAAGTGACCACCAGCTCCGTGATCGTGAATCGATATGATTGGATTGTGAGCACTTTCTACTAAAGCACGAATTGCATTGGCAACTCGTTTTTGCATTTCTGGATTGGAGCGTTGAATAGCATTGAGTTCGATAGCGTTTCCAAAAGCTCCGGTGTCTGCAGAAGATACAGCTGCACCACCCATTCCAATTCTATAATTATCGCCACCCAAGATGATGATGCGGTCTCCTTTTGTGGGAACGCTTTTTTGAGCTTGATCTTTTTTACCGAAGCCAATTCCACCAGCCTGCATGATAACTTTATCATAGCCAAGTTTGTGATCTCCTTCTTGATGTTCAAAGGTAAGTACAGATCCTGCAATCAGGGGTTGTCCAAATTTATTTCCAAAGTCAGAAGCGCCATTCGAAGCTTTGATTAGAATTTCTAACGGTGTTTGGTATAGCCAATCTCTTTTTGGGAAACCATTTTCCCAGTCTCGGTTCTCTGAAACTCTAGAGTATGGGGTCATGTACACGGCTGTTCCTGCAAGCGGTAAGGATCCTTTTCCTCCTGCCAAACGATCTCTGATTTCCCCTCCAGATCCTGTCGCAGCTCCATTAAAAGGCTCAACGGTTGTCGGGAAATTATGTGTTTCTGCTTTTAAAGAAAGCACAGTATCAATGGATTGAGTTTGGTAGGAACTGGGAACATCTCCTTTTGCTGGAGCAAATTGTTCTACAGTTGGACCTTCAATAAAAGCAACATTATCTTTATATGCAGAAACAATGGTATTCGGATTTTGTTTTGCAGTTTCTTTGATCATTTGAAAAAGACTTTGTCCTTTTTCTTCGTCATCAATAACAAAGGTCCCGTTGAATATTTTATGTCTACAGTGTTCCGAGTTTACTTGCGAAAATCCAAAAACCTCGGAGTCGGTTAGGGGACGACCGAGTTCTTTAGCAACATTGTCTAGGTAGGCTACTTCTTCGCTATTCATTGCCAAGCCTTCGCTTGCATTGAAATCTGCGATATCTTCAATAGGTTTTACTGTTTCTGGGCTAGCATCTATTTTGAATATACTTTCATTTAATGCTTCAAAGCGCTGAACAAGCATATAGTCAACCACATCAGTTTTGGTTTCGGGAATATATTTTTCAATACGCGTAATCCCTTCGATTCCCATGTTTTGAGTAATCTCAACCGCATTGGTACTCCAAGGCGTTATCATTGTTGCCCGAGGTCCGTAAAAGCCACCGCTGAGGTTTTGAGTAGGAATGCTTGGAAGGTCTCCAAACAACCATTGTAGTTTTTCTTCTGCTTCAGCCGAAAGGGTTTGTGTTGTTTCAACTGCAAAAATTTCTTCTTGTACTAAACCAAAAAAATGGATCATAGATTGTGCGTATTTCTAAGGTGTAAATTTACAAATTTTTTACACAAGGAAACCGCAGAAGTACTTCGGTTTTTTATACAGTTTTCGGAATGTTATTCACAACTTTTCGAATCAATCGAGCTGCATAAAAACCATCAAATTGAGTTTGATGAGAAAAAAGCATTTCTTCTTTTTCAAGGACAAAAGCAGCGCCTTCCTCTTGTTCTAAGAACCATGCAATTTGATTTTGATTCTCACTAGGGAGAATGGAACAGGTAACATAAATTAATTTTCCACCCGCTTTCACCCATTTACTTTGTTCTAAAAGAATGGCACGTTGGAGTTCTATAACTTCTGAAATACGTTCTTCTGTCAGTCTCCACTTCAATTCTGGATTTCGTTTTAGCGTACCTAAGCCACTACACGGAGCATCAATAAGTACACGATCTGCCCAATTGGTAAGTGATTCTTTATATTGAGGATCGGGAACCCAAGTGTTCTTAATGGCTTTCACTTTATTTCTCCGGGCACGTCTCGAAAGCTCTTTGAGTTTATCAATCTCTACATCAAGGGCAATAATTTCTCCTTTGTTTCGCATCAAGGAAGCAAGGTGTAGTGTTTTACCTCCAGCACCAGCGCATCCGTCAATAATCTTCATTCCGGGTTTAGCTTGCGTAAAAGGAGCTATTTTTTGAGAATTTGCATCCTGAATTTCAAAAGAACCTTTGAGGTATAATGGATTTTTTCTTAAGTTTTTTCGTTGGTTGAGTATGAGTGCATCTTCATATCCTTTGATCAAATGGGTTTCAATTTGAAATAAGGTCATCAGATCTTCTTGAAGTTTTTTTGGAGAAGTAACAATACGGTTTACTCGAAGGATTAACTTGGCTTCGATGTTTAACGCATCCAATTCGATATTCCATTCTTTTGAAAGTTCTGCTTTTCCACGTTCATAAAGCCAAAGCGGAATTGATTTAGAGATTTCAGGAGTTACTTTTTCTTTTTGCTTTGCTTTAATAAGCGCAACGTCTAAATTTTTAAATTCATCCCATTCAGGAATTTCAACTTCGTTGAGAACCAACCAAACACCGAGTAGTTTCCATGGTTTTTCAGCTTCATCTGTAGCGTCTTCGGCAGTGCTTAAAAAACGATAGTAGCTTTTCCATCGAAGTATTTCATAGGTGGCTGAGTGAACCAAATTGCGATCTCTTGCTCCCCATTTTGGATTGGCAAGGTTTATTTTTTCTAAAATACGAGTACCTCTTCCTTTTTTAGCAATGATCTTCGTTAAGGCATCTACAATACCTTGAGCGTTATTCCTGAATATTTTTCTCATGTGGCTGCAAATTTACGCCACCCTTATCAGCTATACGCACTTTATGGAATGTTTTTTCGTTCTCTCGAGCGATGTACCATTTTCCGATGAAACTTTTCTTCTGCAATATGGATTTCTAAAACCTGTTTAGCTGTTAGTTTCGTTTTTAATGTTTTTAAAAACGCTTGATCCAGTTCTTCTTTTAGCGTTCTTAAGTGATAAATAGAATCGAGCGCAACTGCAGCTTGAGATTCACTTAGATCTTCTGTTTTCTTGAAATTATTGTATCTAAGCTTGCGCATTTTTTTGTGGTATTGTTTTCGAACATCCGATTCATGTTTTTCGAAAGCGCCCCAAACAAAAGATTCTTCCTCGGTATTTAAATCTACTTGTTCAATGATAAAATTAATCTTCAACGCTTTTAAGCGTTCAAAACTCATTCGTTTTTCTGATTTTTGAGCCCACATGCTGCTGCTTACTAGGGCTAGTAAAAAATAAAGTGGGAGATGTTTAATCTTCATAATCTTGATATATTAAGTTGAAATTAGGGTCATAGGCTTGTTGTAATTCGAAAACAGTTTCTTGAGCTAGGTTTTCAAAGGCAATGGTTTTAAAATCGAAACCTTCCAAAGGGTTTATTTCCAAAAGCTCAATGGTGGTCAATGGGCTTTCTTGTTCTTCAAAATAACGCTCTACTGCTGCAGCAGTTTCTAACTCTTGCTCTGGCCAATTGATTAGTAAAGCAAGAACCAAAGAAGCCGCAAAAGTGACTGCATAAGGAATCAATCGTATGATACGAGACTTTGGTTTGTTACTAAGTAATTCAAAAATCTGCTGCTCGGACTTTTCGAAATAAGCTGGCGGAACACTAAAGGTCGATTGGACTTCAGCAATTTCCCCTAGGTTTTCTAGCTGCTTGCTTTGATTTTCAAAATAGCTTTCGGGTATTTTAAAGCTATCATTTTTATCGGTCAAGTTCATTTTTTATTTTTTTTACTGCATGATGATATGAGGCTTTTAATGCGCCAACACTGGTTTCTAGTATCTCTGAAATCTCGTCGTATTTTAATTCTTCATAATATTTAAGATTAAAAACAAGACGTTGTTTTTCTGGAAGATTGGCAACAGCCAACTGTAATTTCAGCGCAATTGCATCTCCTTCGAAGTACACATCAGCTTCCAATTGATTCACCTGCTTTTCGTTGAATTCATTTAGCGAGAGCCCTAGTTTTCTTGACTTCTGCTTTATGAAGGTTAAAGCTTCATTGGTAGCAATGCGGTACATCCAACTAAAAAGTTTGCTTTCTCCTCTGAAGTTTTTAATGTTTTTAAAAACTTTGATGTAGGTGTTTTGTAATACGTCATCAGCATCTTCATGGTCAAAAACAATTTTACGAATATGCCAATACAAGGGCTGTTGATATTCCTTGATCAAGATTTTGAATCCAGCTTCTTGCGTTGCAGGATTTTGTAAGGCATGTACTAAAAGAGTTTGCTCTTCCAACTAAAAGTGTTTTGTGCTTTGACTCTAAAATTACAAAATAGTTTAACCGAATCGACTTTATCGGTTTGGTAGTCTTGTTCTTAAGCTATGAAGATCATTTGAAGACGTATTAGAGCGACTGCATTTCAACCAGTTTCTTGTAGTTGCTGTTGTTGCCGATCAATTCGGCGTGGGTTCCCATTTCAATGATTTCACCGTTTTGCATTACTACAATTTGATCTGCCTTTTGAATGGTTGAAAGACGGTGAGCAATAACCAAAGATGTTCGATTGCTCATTAAATTTTCGAGTGCTTCTTGAACTAGTTTTTCGGATTCTGTATCCAAGGCTGAGGTTGCTTCATCCAATACCATTATTGGTGGATTTTTGAGTACAGCACGCGCAATAGATAGGCGTTGCTTTTGACCTCCAGATAATTTGTTCCCTTGATCGCCAATATTGGTGTGGTAACCCTCTGGTAGGGTGATGATGAACTCATGGGCATTTGCTATTTTGGCAGCTTCGATAACTTCTTCGTTTGTGGCGTTTGGATTTCCAATGAGTAGATTGTTTTGTACACTGTCATTAAACAAGATTGAATCTTGGGTAACCACGCCAATCAATTTACGTAGTGATTCTGTCGTAGTTTCTTTGATGTCCATTCCGTCGATCTGAATACTTCCCTCTTGTACATCATAAAAGCGGTTCAGTAAATTGGCAACCGTAGTTTTTCCACTTCCCGATTGCCCAACTAAAGCAATGGTCTGCCCTTTTTTAAGATTCAAAGAAAAGGCTTTAAGTACGGGAGTAGTATCATATTTAAACCCAATTTTGTCGAAACGGACTTCAGAATTAAATCCACTAATGGGTTTCGCATTTGGATGGTCGGTGAGCTCGTTTGAAGCTTCAAGTATTTCTAGAACACGTTCTGCTGCGGCATCTCCTTTTTTAATGGCATATGATGCCTTGCTGATTGCTTTGGCTGGCGTTAGGATGTTATAGGCTAAGGTGATAAAAACAATGAACGTAGTTCCATCGAGTGTTTTGTCGACCAATACCATGGATCCGCCAAACCAAAGTAAGCCACCAATCACTCCAATTCCCATAAACTCGCTAAGTGGAGAGGCAAGGTTTTGGCGGTTTAGTAATTTGTTAGAGAAGTTAAAAAAGTTTGTTGTTGACTCAAAAAATTTAGACATAAACCTTCCTTCCGCACTAAAGGCTTTGATGATGCTCAACCCTCCCAAAGATTCTTCAACAATCGACAAGAGTTCCCCTTGTTCTTTTTGCACATTCTGTGAATGCTTTTTTAAACTTTTACCAATAGACGAAATAATAAAACCTGAAATCGGTATGAATGTAAGCACGAAAATCGATAGTTTCACATTCATGTTAAACATCACAATTAGGGTAAAAATAATGGTCAACGGTTCTCGTACAATCAGTTCCATAATAGATAAAAAGGAATGTTGTATCTCAAGTACATCGGATGTAATTCGAGCCAGGGTATCTCCTTTTTTCTTTTCGGTAAAATATGAAACTGGCTGTGCTAAGATTTTGGAGTACAAAGAATTTCGCAAATCCTTTAGAATTCCATTCCGTAAAAAGGTGATAAAAAACATCGCCAAATAATTGAATAAATTCTTGAAGAAGAATAAAATTAAAATCAATGCAATAGCAATAGTCAATGCTCCCAGAGGATTCTCTTCTAAGGTTGATCCAACTCTATAATTTATGGTGTTTTCAATATAATTTTTAAGGCCCAAAACTCCTGTATACACCGGTTCAACGTCAACTTTTGGTGTTTTGTCAAACAATACATTGAGCATCGGGATGAGAGCCACAAAAGAGAGTGCGCTAAAAAAAGCATAGAGTATATTGAACAAAATATTCAAAAAAGCATAGCGCTTGTAGGGGAGTGCAAAAAGTAATATTTTTTTAAAATAGTTCATCTAAATACCTAAGCTTTGAATTAATTTTTGGCATTGGTCTGCCAGTATTTTTTTTGTTGCATCGAATGCAGCAGCGTTTTTAAGTTTTGTGTTTACGCTAAAGTAAAATTTTATTTTGGGTTCGGTACCACTTGGGCGAACCGCTATTTGAGAACCGTCAGATAAAATAAAGCGCAGTACATTGGATTTTGGAAATGCTAATGATCGTTCTGTGCCATCTGCAAAGCGGCTAATCTGGCTATCGAAATCATCTACTTGTTCAACAGCGATTCCTGCAATTGATTTGGGTGGGTTGGTGCGATATGCATGCATCATCTGTTGAATCTCTTCAAACCCTGCTTTTCCTTTCTTGGTCAATGAAATCAGTTCTTCGTGATACACTCCAAATTTCACGTAACTGTCTATAAGGTATTCGTAGAAGGAATTTCCTTTACTTTTTTGAATTGCGGCAATTTCTGCGGCAAGTAAGGCAGAGGTGATTGCGTCTTTATCACGAACCTGATCCCCGACCATATAGCCATAGCTTTCTTCTCCTCCAGCTATAAAGGTTTGATTTGGATAATCCTCAATCATCTTGGCAATCCATTTAAAACCGGTTAATCCTAGTTTGCATTCTACTCCAAAGTGAGATGCTAAAACGGGCATTATTGGACTGGAAACTACAGTTGAACCAATAAAATGTTTTTGGGATAAGGTTTCGGGATACTGTTCTAATAAATAGCGTGTCAAAACAAGCATGGTTTGATTTCCGTTCAGAATTTCAAAAACCCCTTTCGTATTACGAACAGCAATTCCAAAACGATCGGCGTCAGGATCGGTTCCGATGAGTAAATCTGCATCAAGCTTTTCAGCTTTTTCTAGTCCAAGAGCTAGGGCTGCTCTTTCCTCTGGGTTGGGTGATGTTACTGTTGGAAAATCTCCGTTGGGAATTTCTTGCTCTTGAACACTATGGAATTGTGAATAACCGGCTGCTTCAAAGACTTGAGGCATTAAAGTGATTGCTGTTCCGTGAAGCGATGTAAAGACAACTGAAAAGTCTGCTTTAGCTGCCTCAGAAGCTTTACTGACTTGAAGGGCAGTTTTGCAAAAAGCGTCATCAACTTCTTTGTCAATTAAATGTATTTTTGATGGATTCGATTCAAACTGAATTGCATCGAAATCTGTTTGCTCAATTTGAGCAATTATTTTATGATCATGAGGAGGTACAATTTGCCCGCCATCTTTCCAATATACTTTATAACCGTTGTATTCGGGAGGGTTGTGTGAAGCTGTCAAAACAATCCCACAATGTGCATTTAAATAACGAACCGCGAAGGATAATTCGGGAGTTGGTCGAAGGTCCGAAAACAGGTACACCTCGATGTCGTTTGCCGAAAATACTGCCGCAACGGTTTCTGCTAAACTTTTACTGTTGTGTCTGCAATCATAAGCAATTACAACCTTGATAGTTTCGGAAGGGAATTGTTGTTTCAAATAAGTAGTAAGTCCTTGTGTACTTTTTCCTAAGGTGTATTTGTTGATTCGATTAGTTCCAACTCCCATGATGCCTCGAATTCCACCGGTTCCAAATTCCAAATCTTTGTAAAATGCATCTTCCAATTCTTTGGGATTTGCATGCAGGTCGGCGACTTGTTTTTGTGTGTTAGCGTCAAAGGGGGGATGCTGCCATTGAGCCGCTTTTTGTTTGAAATTCATTCGTAGGATTTTAGTATTCTCTTGATGGTGTAGCGTTGGGAATGATTTTGTTGACCTACCCATAGTTCTCCTAGGAATCCGGCAATAAAGAAGAGTGTTCCAAGGATCATGGTAGTGAGTGCGATATAGAATTCGGGACGCTCGGCAATGAGTCGTCCGTCGGTATTGACATAAAGTTTGTCAATCCCGAGATAAAGTGCAGCACTAAAACCAATAAAAAACATGAGCGAACCCCAAAACCCAAAAAAGTGCATGGGACGCTTTCCAAATTTATTTAAAAAACTCAGCGTAATAAGATCCAGAAAACCGTTTACAAAACGAATCCATCCAAATTTGGTAACACCAAATTTACGTGCTTGGTGCACCACAACTTGTTCTCCGATTTTGCTGAAACCTGCGTGGGCTGCTAAAACAGGAATGTATCGGTGCATTTCGCCAAAAACTTCAATCGACTTAATAACTTCCTTTTTATAAGCTTTTATACCACAGTTAAAATCATGTAGATAAATTCCTGAACTCCGACGCGCTGCCCAATTGAATAGTTTGGAGGGAATGTTTTTGAAAAATAAAGAATCGTAGCGTTTCTTTTTCCAGCCCGAGATTAAATCTAAATCTTCGGCTATTATGCGCTTGTATAGGTTGGGTATTTCGCTGGGTGCGTCTTGAAGGTCAGCATCGAGGGTGACAACAACATCCCCACTAGCTTGTGCAAAGCCAGCATGTAGGGCTTGCGATTTTCCAAAGTTTTTTGAAAAACGAATCCCATAGGTTGTGCTATGGGATTGGTGTAATTTTTCAATTTCTTCCCACGAATTATCGGTGCTACCGTCGTCAATGAAAATAATTTCAAAGGTCAGGTCTGTAGCGTTCAACTCTGTTAGAATCCACCCATGTAATTCGGGAAGTGATTCTGCTTCGTTGAGAAGAGGAATGATGATGGATAAATTCATAGCTTTTATAACGTGTGCAAAGCTACAAAATTATAGGCTTATTCTGGGCGATTGCGTTTTAGGATGAGTCCTGTAATTAGAGAAATAACAAAACCGGTGAGTAGACTGGCTATAATAAGAAAACTACTGCTGATTACTGGTCCAGAAAACTTCTCTTGCATCGATTCTACTTGATTGATCATGTCTTGACTTGCTTCTGGGTTTTTTTCTAAGAATTGATCCATTCCAATTTCAAGTGCCTTGTTCATCATTTCTGGGTCAAGCACGTTCGAAAGCACTAAAAAATAAGCCACATTAATGAGTCCACTTATAGCAGCCATTCCAAGTCCCATTTTTATACCTTGCGACAAGGATAAAAAACCTTCGTTATCTTTTCGGTAACTGTATTGCGCAAAAGTAATTACACCTATTGTTATTGCAATGCTAACGATAGTAGTGCTTGTTTCGTTTTGGTAATGCATATCCAATGAAAAAAGCATTAGACCGAAGACAACAGAGATGCCACCTAATAATGCTCCATATTGCAGGATGTATTTTTTTAATTCAAGATTTTGATCTTCCATAAGAATTGGTTTTAATTATTTGCTGAGTTTAGTTGGTTAAATTTAGAAAAAACTATTACATTTGCACACGTTTTAAAAATAAATTTATGAAAGCAGGTATACATCCAGAGAATTATAGACTAGTAGCTTTTAAAGATATGTCTAACGAAGATGTCTTTCTAACAAAGTCAACAGTAAACACAAAAGAGACTCTTGAAGTTGAAGGTGTAGAGTATCCTTTAATCAAACTTGAGATCTCAAGAACATCGCATCCTTTCTACACCGGGAAGACCAAATTGGTTGATACAGCAGGTAGAATTGATAAATTCAAAAACAAATATTCTAAGTTTAAAAAGGAAGAATAGTATTTCAACCTTATACCTTACAGCTGTCTATTCATTTAGGCAGCTTTTTTTTTGAGTTTTTTTAAAAGGAATACTCTTCAAAAAAACCATAAATTTGAAAATTCATTTACGCTATATACTGCAACACCCTTAGGGTATAATTAGATCTATGTCAACACAAATCAATGCTATTCTGTTTGATGGCCCCGAGCGGTCTCAGCTACTCCCTTTTACATACATTCGTCCGGTTGCTGAACTTCGAATCGGTATCGATACCTTAATTGAAAAGTGGAATGCTTTTTTAAATACAAGCTGTTCTTATGCAACCCAAGAATATTTAGCACCCAAGTTCGCAATGAAACGAACTGCACTCAATTGTTTTATAAACCCAAGTTATATTCCCACTCAGATTCTTGTTGATCAAATAAAAGAATTAAAAGAAAATCAGGTTTTGGTTTGTGAAAATAAGCCAGTTGCATTCTGTACAACGCATTCTGATTTGCCAAATGATATTGCTTCTTTTGATGAAGTTTTGGTAAAAGGAGAACTACTGCATATCGAAAACGCTTCGGATTTATTTTCTAAAAATGCAGCAGTTTTAGCAATGGATTTCGACCGCCTTAAGCAGAACAAAGTTTCTCAACCGTTGGACGATTCCAATCGTTTGACACATCCAGAACGTATTTTTGTTGCTCCAGGAGCACAAGTTTCTTGTGCAGTTCTAAACGCCACCGATGGTCCTATTTATATCGGATCAGATGCAAAGATTTTGGAAGGTTCGCTCTTGCGGGGGCCAATCGCTCTTTGTAGCAATGTGCTGGTTAAAATGGGAACTAAAATTTATGGAGGGACAACCATTGGTCCTAATTCTAAAGTAGGGGGAGAGTTGAATAATGTCCTTTTTCTTGGAAATTCGAACAAAGGTCATGACGGCTTTTTGGGAAATGCTGTCATTGGCGAATGGTGTAATATTGGTGCAGCAACTGATGCTTCTAACCTGAAAAATAATTATGGGAAAGTTCGAATTTGGAATTATGCAACAAAGAACTTCGCCAAATCAGAACTCCAATTTTGTGGGCTTTTGATGGGGGACTTCAGTCGTTGTGGAATCCATTCCATGTTCAACACAGCAACTGTAATTGGAATCAATTCTAATATTTTTGGTACTGGCTTTCCAAGAACATTTATTCCGAGTTTTAGTTATGGAGGAGCACAAGGTTTTCAAACGCATACTTTTCCCGAGGCTATGGAATCAAACGTTGCTATGATGGAACGCAAAGGGAAACAACTTTCAGATCTTGATACCGCAATTCTTCAAGCGGTTTTTGATCAGTCATCTGTATGGAGAAAAGACAGCTAGTCATAAGTCCATTGTACTTCATCGTTTAATTGCTTTTCCGTACTCTTTTTAAATTCAAAAGATTGATTGCATTCATTTCCAAGCCATGCACATTTTTTCTAGTAAAACGTATGGCTTGATCATAATACAAAGGAATTATAGGATATTGCGACATCATCAGACGATCCATTTTTTTATATAATGCTGTGCGTTCCTCAGGATTAGAAACAGTCATTGTTTCTTGGTAAAGTTCATTGAATCTAGCACTCGTAAAGTGTGTGTAATTGGGTCCGGATGGAGAGAAGTTTTTGGAATTAAATAAAGACAAATAATTCTCTGCGTCTGGGTAATCAGCAATCCAACTTGCTCGAAAACCTTCTAAATTCCCAGAACTTTTGGCTTGACGTAAGGTAGCGGTAGGCATTAAATCAATAGTAATTTCGATGCCAATATTTTGATAGGCGCGTTGCAAATATTCACAAATATCCAAATAATTCACATCGGTAGCCAGTCTTATTTTGGGATACTCTTTGTGCTCCTTAATAAATTCTTGAACTAAAGCCTGCGCCATTTTCGGATTGTATTTGTTGAGATTTTGACTTCCATGACCTGGGAGTCCTTTGGGAATAAAACCCTGAAATGCAGGGAAACCAATGGTGTTTCGTAGAAAGAGAATCATCTTTTCGCGATCAAAGCCAATATTCATAGCCTTTCGTATTTTTCGGGATTGCACCGCTTTATTATCGGCTTCTAAATAAAAACCAATATACTCGGTGTTTAGGTAAGGTCCTTTTTCCATCCGAATATGTTCCTGATATTTCTCTTGTAATTCCCCTTGTGGTGTAAGTAAATCATCTTTATAGGAAGTGTCTAGGGAGTTAAGAAAATCGAATTTCCCTTGAGTGAACAACATGAATTCACTTTGAATATCAGGTAAGAAGCGAATTGCAATAGCTTCTAAATAGGGGAGTTGCTGCCCCATTGTATCTTTTTCGAAATAGCGGTTGTTTTTACGTAAAACAAGTTTTACATCTTCCTCCCATTTCTTAAACTGAAAAGGACCCGTTCCAATAGGGTTTGCTCTAAAGTCTTCTTTATAGTATTCGACTCCCTCGTGAGGCACTACAGCACAATAACGCATTGTTAGAAGCCCAAGGAAGGCTGGGAAGGCTTGTTTGAGCTCAATCTGAAGTGTATGCTTATCTGTAGCCGTATAACGCTTTACATTCTGCAAAACCCATCCTCCAGGAGAGCCGGTTTTATCATCTTTTAGTCGATCAAAACTGAACACAAAATCCTCAGCAGTAACTGCTCGTGTTTTATCAGATCCGAAAACCATGGAGTTATGGAAATACACATCTTCTCGCAACGAAAAGGTGTAGGTTTTTCCATCGGCACTGATTTCCCATGCTTGAGCAATCTCAGGCTGAATGTTTAAGGAATCATCTAGTTGTACTAAGCCGTTGAATAGTTGTTGAATGGGCCATATGTTTTGCGGGTTACGCGCAAAAGCAGGATCGAGCGAGGTAATGTTTCTAAATTCGTTATACCGAAAAACCTGCTGCTCTGACTTCTGAATTTCGGATCCACAACCAAATAAGAACAGACAGATACAAGGCAAAATCTTGAGCAATATTGAGGTAGGTACATTGGAACTGAAGTTGAAAATCAAAGTAGTATATTTGTTCCAAAATTAACCTTTTTTAGATACAATTTGGATTCATTAACCATCAATACCCCTGCAGCAGTAAAAAAGACACGTGTGGCTTTTCATACTTTGGGCTGTAAACTCAATTTTTCAGAAACGGCTTCCATTGCTCGGGATTTTTCAGAAGAGCACTATACTCGTGTTCCTTTTGAAGAAGCTGCCGATGTATATGTAATCAATACCTGTTCAGTAACCGAGAATGCAGATAAGCGCTTCAAGGCTTTGGTAGCAAAAGTATTGCGACAAAATCCAGAAGCTTTTGTGGCTGCAATTGGTTGTTATGCTCAATTACAACCCGAGGCTTTGGCTGAGGTTAGCGGAGTAGATTTGGTTTTAGGAGCTTCAGAGAAATTTAAATTAACTCAATATCTAGATGATCTTACTAAAAAGGAAGAGGGTGCGGTTCATTCCTGTGCTATTGAAACCGTAACCCAATACACTAGTAGTTTTTCGACCAATGACCGAACACGTGCCTTTCTGAAAGTTCAAGACGGCTGTGACTATAAATGTACCTACTGTACCATCCCTTTGGCTCGTGGGATTTCGAGAAGCGATGCCCTAGAGAATGTAATTGAAAATGCAAAAAACATTGCAGCTCAAGACATCAAAGAGATTGTTCTTACGGGAGTTAATATCGGAGATTTTGGAAAAGGCGAATTTGGAACTAAAAAACACCAACATACTTTTTTAGACCTTGTTAAAGCGCTAGACGCAGTAGAAGGTATTAGTCGCATTCGAATTTCATCGATAGAGCCTAATCTATTGAAAGACGAAACCATTGCGTTTGTTGGACAAAGCAAGGCCTTTGTGCCTCATTTTCATGTTCCGTTACAAAGTGGGAGTGATGTTATATTGAAACGCATGCGTCGCCGTTACTTATCACAGTTGTATATTGACCGTGTTAAGGCAATAAAGAAAGCCATGCCCCATGCGTGTATAGGAGTTGATGTGATTGTTGGTTTTCCAGGGGAAACTGAAGAAGAATTCTTAAAGTCCTATCGATTTTTAGCAGATTTGGATATATCCTATTTACATGTTTTTGCCTATTCAGAACGACCCAATACGGCTGCTGCATCTATGGAAGAGGTTGTTCCGCTGCATATTCGTGCCAAGCGCAGTAAGATGCTTCGAGGTCTTTCTGTCAAGAAAAGGCATCATTTTTATAGTACTCAGCTCGGATCAGAACGTGTTGTTCTTTTTGAGGGCGAAAATAAGAAAGGATATATTACTGGCTTTACGGACAACTATGTAAAAGTACGAATGCCTTGGGATCCAAGTCTAGTCAATACAATGCATACTGCAGTGTTAAAGACAATAGATGAAGAAGGTTTTGTGCGGATTGGTTTACTATAACTTGATACCGACTGGTAAAAGTGCTTTGTAGCCTTTGTTCTTTCTTAGAAAGCCTGCGATCTCTGGGCTTGTAGGAACTACACGCATGTTTTTTTCAGCAACAAAATCAAGAACTGTTTTGATGAATTCGTCTTTGAATTCTGTCGTGTTTAAATCTTCAGGAACAATTAATTTAGTAAGGAAAATTTTACGTTCTTGCTCTGCGTATTCAATGCGAGCCATAGATCCATTCACAACAACTTCAAATTGACGTAAAAATTCATTATTTTCGAGTGTAAGTTGACTCATAGTTATTGATTTAGTTTAGTTCAAATTTAAAGCCCAAAATCCGTTTTTAGTGTGAAATGAATAACAAAAGATGTTATTTTTACTATTATTTCTAAAACGGAGTACAAAGATACAACTTATTTGTTAAATAAAACATAATGAAAAAACGCTCTGTAAAAGACACAGAAAAGCGCGGCTTATATTTAATGCCCGGTATGGCTGCAAGCCCACGAATCTTTGAGTTTATAAACCTTTCTGAGTTTTTTGAAGTGGTTTGCTTGTCCTGGATTACTCCAGAAGACGAAGAGTCTATAGCCGATTACGCAAAGCGTATGTGCCTTCGTATTCAGCATAAAGACCCCATATTACTTGGCGTATCTTTTGGAGGTATTTTAGTCCAAGAAATGGCAAAGCACATCAGTTGTGATAAGGTTGTAGTGGTGTCGAGTATCAAATCCTTTAAAGAATTACCCCTTTCAATGATCCTCTCTAAAAAAACCAATGCGCACAAGTTGCTCCCGACACAATGGGTGAAGAATTTGGAAAGTTTAGCCTTTTTTGTTTTTGGATCTTCAATAGAACGTAAAGTTGGGTTGTATCAAAAGTACTTGTCTGAACGCGATCCTAAATACCTTAAGTGGGCAATACATACGCTGGTGAATTGGGAGCAGGAAGTGTTTGATCCAGAAGTCATTCACATTCATGGAGAGAAAGACAGCATGTTTCCAATCAATAATATCATAAAAACACCTTATCTTCACTCCTTGCCAGACGGAACTCATGCTATGATTTTAGCAAAACACCAGTGGTTCAATACAGAATTACCCAAACTATTATCTTAATTAGTGTCAATGAAAAATAAAAACCAAATTCTTCTCGGAACTTTACTTGTTATCGGTAGTTTACTATTCATCAGCACAAGTTTTCTGCAACCTAAAAGTGCTTTCAAGTCCTATGGTTTAAGTGACCCTTCTAAAGTTTATGCCTTGGATATAGAACCACAATATACTTTAGCAGGCGAAACGGTTTTTCTAGATGACCCAGACTTGCATGAACGTATGGACAAAGAACTCTTGGTTAACACCTACTGGCAGTCCAATATGATGTTGATGATCAAGCGGAGTAATAAATACTTCCCTATGATCGAACGTATTCTTAAGGAGGAAGGTGTGCCAGATGATTTTAAATATTTAGCGGTAATCGAAAGCGGACTCGAAAATGTAAATTCTCCAGCAGGTGCAAAAGGCTTTTGGCAAGTCATGAAAACCACAGGACGAGAAATGGGGCTTGAAGTCAATTCCAATGTCGACGAACGTTATCATATCGAAAACGCTACTCGTGTTGCTTGTACCTACCTCAAGAAGGCGAAAAAGAAGCTTGGTTCTTGGACTTTAGCAGCAGCATCGTATAATCGTGGGATTTCTGGAATCAATCGCTTATTAGAAAAGCAACAGGTCGAAACCTATTACGATTTATTGTTGAATCGCGAAACCAAACGCTATGTATTTCGGATTTTGGCAATGAAAGAAATTCTTTCGAATCCCGCTCAATATGGTTTTGTATTTGAAGCACAAGATTTATATACCGAAGTTCCTGTATACACGGTCGAAGTAGATACTGCGATAACTAACATTGCCAGTTTTGCCAAGACAATGGGTGTTACTTATAAACAGATGAAAATACACAACCCGTGGTTGTTGCAAAATCATTTGAATAATAAATCCCGGAAACTGTATCACATTAAGCTGCCGAAAGCTGTTGAAGTCGGTCCTTAGATCCGTTTCATTTGCTTCTGCATTTCTTTGATTTGTCCTGTCAATACTCCCTGAGTATCGAGCTTCTTAGCTTTGTTCAGTAGTAGAGTAGCTTCTCTTTTTCTTCTTTTCTGCATGTAAATTCCAGAAAGACTTAGATTCGCCATTGCCAAATCGGTATCCATAGAAAGACCCAGCTCAATAGCTTTTTTGAAATATTTTTCTGCCTTGGTTAGATTCGTTTGCGAAAGAATAATACCGTGTAAATAGTTGAAATATCCTTGTTGTTTTTTGACCAAATTCTGTTCTGGATTCGAAATCCGATTGAGCCACTTCACAGTACCTTCAAAATTCTGCTTCCGCAATTGAAGGAAGGCAAGCAAAATAAATTCGTTTTTATAGTAAAGGAGAATAAACATCCCCGCAATAAGGAGCAGGAAAATACCATTTCCAATAGCACCTTCTACAAATTGATATACACTATAGGCTACTGTAAAAGCTGCAAGAATGAGTTTTATGATCTTAGGAAACATCTGTAATTATTTTTTTCAAAGTTAAGAAAAACTAATCAGTATAAATGAAGAAAGGTGGAGAACAGTTTGGAGGTTGTTTTGAGTTTTAAATTCCTGATGGAAGATAACCTAATGGGTAACTAGAATGGATTGAGATTGCTTTTAAAAAATAAAGATTACTTTTATGTTGTAAACTAAATCGTTAGCCCCGATGAGAAATGCAAACCAACCAAGTACAACTTTTGCAAGGACAAAAGTTCACTCAAGCGCTAAAGTCGCCTACAAACTCACATTGCATTTGGATAATGTTCTAGGCTCAGTAATAAAGTCAACAATACCTTTGGATTATCAAACTAACGTGTCCCAATCTTTTAACAGGTTTGGCGAGTAATTATGATGTATTTAGATAAGTTATATTACAGTATTTATTTTTTATATCGCGACAAATTGAAAAGTGATACACCAATCATTTATTCAGTATCAGTTGTCGTATTGATGATTTTTCTGCATTTTATCATGTTAAAAAAAACATTAAAATTGATGGATATAAATCTATTTGAATTAGATAAACCTTCAATAGTCTTAATGTTTATATTTCTTTACATCATTTTCGGACTGAGATATAGTTGCTTTTTAGGGATTGATAAATTTAATGCAAAGAAAATAAGTTTGATTAAACTAAAAAATTTGATGAGGTATATTATTGCGTTTTCCTTCTTGCTAATGTTCATACTCGTGATTTGATTACTGAGATAGTCCAGCCTCCAACAATCAAACCAAGAACCACCACCTCGGTGTGTTTTTACGAAGCGAGCAAATCGGATAGACGTTCTTTTAGTTTCTTTTTAGAGATAAGGGAGTCGATTAGGGTGTGGGTAATGTTCCAGAGCCTGAGTTTAAAAAATAAAAGTTACTTTTATATTGTAAACCAAATCGTTAGCCCCGATGAGAAGTGCAAACCAACCTAATACAATCCGCAAAACAACAAAAACACGCTACCGTGCCAGTGGCAAAACCGCCTACCAACTCAGCGACCATTTGGGGAATGTTAGGGCGGTGGTGATGGAAAACGAAGGGCAAACCCTCTCCTTAACCAACCGAGCGGATTATTATCCCTTTGGGATGCCCATGCCTAATAGACAAACTACAGACGGTGATTACCGCTATGGATATCAAGGAGAATTTGCAGAGACCGATAAAGAAAC